>CAYRJA010000004.1:19857-69223 GCA_964424455.1 uncultured Bifidobacteriaceae bacterium | reverse complement strand
AAGAACCCTGTATAGTCACTTCACGGTAATAAACACGGTAATTGCCTGCATCGCCATTCCAGTCCACTTTTAACTGTTTGTTTGCCGGGGAACTGACGGTTACTCCTGTGGGCATAGCACACAATGTAGTTACACCTGTTATTGTCCCGCTGGCAGGGCAGCCACCCAACCCTAATCCGGTTTGCGTTACCGTAATTTGGTAAGTGCCGTTTGCAACAAGACCTGACAGATTGTATGGTGGTGTTACAGCGTTGGCTGCACCACTGGAAGTGCCGCTGTAGGCAATATTGTAATTGCCTCCTCCTGTCGGCGACCAGTCTAACATTAAACTTACATCCGTTTTTCCGGTAACGCTTATGGTTAATGACGGATTACTTACCACTACCTCCGCAGTGGTACTGGCTACATTCCAACATGCATTGGACTGAGCCAACAAACGGTAGTAGGTTTTTGAAGAAGGAAGAGCGGTATAATTTGTATTCGTCTGTCCGCTGATGTTTGTCCATGTAGTAGCATCCGGAGATGATTGCCACTGGTATGAATTACCGGCAGCATTGGTTACAGACAGTAATTTTCCCGGACCTCCGCTACAAACAATATTATGGGAAGGAGATACAGTCCCGCCGGTAGAAACCGTTGCTACCGGTACTTGTACGCTGGCGGTACAACCATCTGAACTCGTTCCTGTAAGCGTATAGAATGTTAATTGGGAAATAGAAACCGTAATGGGCACATCATTCACTCCGTTCGTTGAAACTAAGTATAAATTAGGCGACCATGAATAATTTACCGCATTGGTTACCGCCGATAATGTCGCGGTAACTCCTCCCAAACAAACAGAAGAAGCCGGACTGGAAGCTACATTGGGCAACGGAAATATGATTAATGATGTGGTCGTGGTGCTGCTGCATCCCTCCGCACTCACTCCCGTAAGCGTATAGGTAGTGGATGAGGCGGGAAAAGCATAGGTAGGCGTACCGATAGGATGTGTAACCGTCTCTACCGGTTTCCATGTATAATTAACCGCATCGCCTGTAGCTGTCAGAGTACTGACATCTCCGTAACAAACCTGATTAGGAGAAGCCGTAGCGCTTATTACCGGCAGCGGATTAGCTACTCCGCTAGCCGCCAACCAACTACCGTTGCACCCTGTTGATATATTGTGGATTCTTGCCCAAACGCTTATAGGACTTGTTACTACTGTAACATTCCGCACAATAGACAATCCTGTTCCTAAATCATTATTTGTTCCATCACTGGACCACTGAATTTCAAATCCGGCACCCGGGTTGGTTACCGTGAAGGTAACATTCCCGTCATCGCAGCGTGCCTGATTACTCAAGCCCTGAGGTAAGCCCGGAAGTGGGTTCACCACGCCGGTAGTTACATAAGAATAACGGGTGCAACTGTTGCTGGTTACTTTCAGCGCATAGTAGTAAGTACCCGGTGTGGACTCATTAGCCGTGTAATCTTTCTGAGTAGCGCCGGTTATATTTCCTCCTCCTTTCAGCCACTGGTAACTTGGCGAAGGATTGCTGTTGTTACCGGTGTACGGGAAGTTAGTGTTCACACACAGATTGTTTGTTCCTGCAGGAGTGGTAGTAGGAGTAGTCATAGTAGGTGTCCAGTTGAACACTCCCTGCGAACAGAAATAACCATAGGATGGGTATAAATCTTTTAAACTACAAAGTGAGTTATTGTAAAACCTGGGTGTAATATAGCCGATAGTGTTATTTGCCGAAGCACATTGCAAATCAAGTACAGCCGTTGAGACATTGGTGTTGCCGCCTCCGTTGGTGGGGGCATCCCATCCAAAAGTTCCGGCGCTGCTGCAAGGTACAGACAGGTTGTTGAAATCCGTGTTGGAAGCGCCGCGAATACCTACCTGCGCTGCATACTCATCAGTAACCTGCACATTCCCTGTATTATACTGAACGCTTATTTTGTTTGTTCCTTCTTCTAAATTAATGAAGAAACTCATATTTGAATTGGCATCACCTCCCACGCCACGTACATTATCCCATAATACGCTAAACACTCTGCTGCCGGGTGATCCGGTCGTCTGATAAGTCAGCGCTGCGCCATTCCCCGGAGTCATGTTGTAACCGAATACTGAGATGGCTCCTTCCAATGCGGTATTAGTGGAAATCGGGAAATATTCAGTAGCAGAAGGATTAGTGCTTCCAAACCACAGGAATCCATTGGTGCTGATACCTACCTGGTTATACATCAATCCATTGAAATCAAAATTAAATCCTAAAAGAATGTTCGGGTAAACCGCATTATCCGACATGGTTAGCGCTGTGCCTCCTGACGGCGGTGTCCAGGTGGGAGTAGTAGTTTGCGAATAAGCATATCCGCAACTTACCTGTCCCGGCGTACCCGTGTTGACCGTTACTTTTACAGATGAAGAATAAGTACAGCCGTTGGCATCTGTTACAGTAACCGTATAAGTGGTAGTGGTGGTAGGACTTGCCACTACATTAGGTGAATTATTCACATCCAATCCGGTGGATGGCGACCAGCTAAAGTTAGCGCCTCCGCCAAATGAAGCAGACAGATTAGCGCTGCTGCCAATGGCGATGAATGCTGCCGAAGGAGTAAATACCGGCGAGGCATTGTTCACCGACAGTACAGAGGTTGCTGAAGCTGTACATCCGTTGGCATCGGTGCCTGTTACTGTATAGGTAGCGCTTGCATTAATCGTTGCCGTTACGGTTGTTCCCGTAGTAACATTCAACCCGGCTGCGGGCGACCATGTGTATGTGCTGGCGCCGCTTGCCGTCATGCTCTTGGGTATGCCGCTGCAGGCATCTGCTGCGGAAGGAGTAACATTTACAGAGGCAGCCGGATAAACTGTTACACTGCCGGCATTAGATGCAGTGGTTTCTGACGATACATCACAGGTTACTTTACAACGGTACCACTTGGTAGCGCCCAACACCGGAGTATTGTAAGTGGCGGCAGTAGCTCCGCTGATAGTAGTCCATGGACCGCCTGCATTGTTTGCATCTTCCCACTGGTAGCTGTAGGGTTCGCCGCCTAAGCCGGTAAGAGAAAGTGAAGAACTTCCCGAAGCACAGTGCGATGCCGGACTGGCGGATACCGATGCGGTTGGCGGAGTGCCTGAACAGTTGGCAATACACGGAACTTTATTGGTTTTTACCGCTATCTGAATACGCGGACCCTCGCATCCTGAAGTCTGAGATACATAGTAGAATGCAGTACCTACTGTGCCGGTGGATGGCGTAGGCGCTGTGCCTGACCCTGTTCCGCCGGAAGGTGCTGTGTACCATAGTAAAGAACTGCCGGTTGCCGTTAATGGAACGGCTGCATCGCCCTGAGTGTAAGTAACCGGAGTAGTTACCGCAGGCGCTAATGTGGTACAGGCGGAATTACCGCCACCTCCACCACCGCCTCCTGTAACATTGATAGTTACATCTATCACCTGCCCGATATTCGTGCTTAACGGTCCCCGGGTTGTTCTGCAGGGATTAGCATTAGGAGCATAATTCATCTCCTGGTACCATACTCTCATCACTGTGGTTCCGGGTGTTGCACTGCCCGGAACAGTAATACTTTGTGACGATGAACCATAAGTTTCTATATTAGTAGTTCCGGATGGATACCGTTCACTTGCTTCAAAAGTACCATCCTGATCCCAGTCAATCCATACACACCATTCATATCCAACACTAAACCACTGTGCATCGGCTTCAGACAATGTGTAAGTAGATCCCTGTGCAAGCGTAGCAGAATATCCGGCAGTAAGATTATCATAGCCCTTATCAGCATCCTGGTCATGACAGGTATAGCCGGCAATAAAGTTTCCACTGCCGAAATTAAGACTTGTTATTTGCTCACCCTGGCAACAAGAGGTGTTACACCCGCCAAAGTTACATCTTGCATCCGGCGCACAATAGGTCTGCGTTGATTGAATAGTCCTTGTTCCTGCGGGAGAAGTCGGGCTGGGTGTCCGGTTACTGGTTCCGCCAAAGTCGGTCAGGTTAAATAAAGTAACCTGTGCATCCAGCACATTTCCATTAGCGGCAGCGGCATCCACATCATAAGCCACCCAGAAGTAGTTGGTTCCGGCAGCCAAAGCCATGTTGCCTGTTACCGTATGCGAACCGGATGGGTTGGCAATGGTACTGCCAAACTGAGTAGCAGCAGAAAAAGTAGAAGATGTGCCGGTAAAATATATTCTTGCAAAATCAATATCCGCTGCATTGGTAGTACCTGTGGTGTTGAATGTAATGGAATTAACCACCGCAGCCGGATCGGTGCCTCCGCTTATCACCACCTGAAGTCCTACAACATCTTTATAGATATCGCCGGGCAATACCGTAGCCGTGTTTTGGGTAACTGTGGAAGAAGTATAAACACCTCCGCTTTGTGTTGCCTGGCTGAGAGTAGGAGGCGCAGTATAGTTATAGCAGTTGGGCGCAGTATTGTATTCATACATTCTAAAATAATAAGTAGTGCCGTTCGCTAAATTGGTAAGCGGTACGGATACCGTGCCGGCGGTATTACCGTCATACACCACCCAATTACCTGTTCCAATCTGGCTGCCACTTTGAAAGGCGGGATTGCCGATATAACTCTGGTTGAAAACAGGGTCAGCATCTACCGCCGAGCCGGCTTTTGCCAGCACTATCACCCGTGCGCCATTGCCGCGGTCGAAGTTCAGTGTCATTTTATCATGCTCAGGACAGAATACCGACAGGTTCGATGGCTGAACCGTAGGCGAACAGGATGCAGTAGTAAAACTGCCGGTAACTCCGGGAATTTTATAGCAATTGGTACCGGAATTATAAGAATACACTGCATAGTAATAAGTAGTGCTGGGCAACAGATTAGTAATAGTAGCGGTAGCGGCATTGTCCGCTCCGTTGCTGCCAAATACCACATAGCCCGAACCCAGCGCACTGCCCGAACCAAAAGAAAGGTTGCCGGTGTAGCCGGTGGTTTGCGCCGGATCGCCGCTGACGGCTGAGCCGGCTCTTAATATAATGAGTGTTTTATTTCCGCTGCCTGCCGTCCAGTTCATGGTGGCGGAAACAGTACCCGGCGAAGGCGCCGTTACATTACTCACCTGAGTAACAGGAGGCGTACAGATAGGAGTGGTTAAGAAACCTGTTAGCGGACTGGTTAATTTGTAACAAGTACCGGCTGCGTTGTATTCATACACTGCGAAATAGTAAGTAGTGTTGTTAGTCAGCGCGGTAAGGTTTACATTCACCGTACCGGCGGCGTTGCCGTTATACACTACCCGATTATCTATTCCAATCAGACTGCCGCTGCCAAAGGCGGGATTACCGGTGTAGGTAGTGCCCGACACGGGAGAGGCATTCACTGCCCCGCCTGCGCGCGCCAGCACCAGTACTCCCCCATCGCCGCTGCCGCGGTTAAAGGAAATAGTTGCCGTAGTAGGCATCAGATTGGAAGAGCCGAAACTGCTCGCCGAAGTTACAGGCGCAGAGCAGCCCGCTGCAATATTTACGCGGTAGTCTTCGGTTTCACCGGCGCCACCTGCATTCGCAGTACCAGTAAAAGAAGCGCACGCCTGTCCTGAAGTTACGGGAGTAGCGTTATTCATATACCGCCCGACTACCCGCATCGCTGTAACACCCGGAAGGGCAGTGCCGGGTACTGTAAAGGATATAGTGGTGGTAGAGTTTGCTGCTTTCTGACCGAACCCTCCAATATATTCACTTGATTCAAATACTCCGTTCTGGTTATAATCTATCCATGCGCCTGCCCCATGATAGGCATTACTTTGAGTTCCTACTTTTACCTGAAGGGTATAATTGCCATTTACAGACAATCCGGCTTGGGGGGTTGAATAAAGGGTATAATAAGGAGAGGTATTATTGCAAGTTGAGGTTTGGTTAATAACCGGGGTACCGTTTAATTGTACCTGAGTAATTCCTCTTGTACCGCTGTTTGCGGCAGCAAATGAAGGCATGCAATAACAATTGAGAAATGAGTTTTGACTTATTGTTGATTCCTGAGAAGCAGTAGTCACCCCTGAATTGCTACAGGTAACATTGCATCTGTAATAAGTAGTGGCGTAAGGCAGCGAACTACCGGTGGGCGTAGTATAGGTAGCTGTTGTTGCGCCGGAACCGCCTGATGCATTTACATAAGGACCTCCCGATGCATTGGATTGCTGCCACTGAAAGGTAAAACCGCTTGCATCCGTGGTTACCGTAATGGCGGTGGTGGCAGAAGGGCAAATACTTGCAGAAGCGGGCGATACCGCGTAGGATGCAGGCGTGCCTGAACATGCCGCAGCCGCATTAACCGTAAGGGTATAATCCCATGCACCCCCTTGATGTCCCCCGGATCCGCCTGAGCCGCAAACATTGCTACCACTGCCATCATAAACAGAAGTTATCCTCATCCGGTATGCCCCCGGCGTGGTAAAAGGTACTGTGTAGGAGGTAGAATTGTAAGTACCCTGACCGGAAGCGGAGGTAAATAGAAGCTCTCCCGGATCAACAAAATCATTGTCCTTATTCCAGTCAACATATATGCGGATATACCTGTTATAACTTCCTGCCGGTGTAGTTACACTAAAGGCAATATTCTGCCCCTGGGTAACCGTAGCGCCTTTAGCAAGAAATGTACGCTGGTTGTATCCGACAGAAGGCATGGCTGCACCCGAGCCGGTAGCTCCGGCAAAGTCCTGAGAAACCACCCCTGCACCGGACATGGAGATGTTGGTTATGTAAAAATTATTGCCCGAGGCATTATCATAACCATAAATACCCAAAAAAGATAGTACCTGAAAATTGCAATAAGGCGCTGCAGATTGAGCAGAAGCGTTAGAGGAGAATAAGCAAAACAGTGCAATCAGTACTGTAAAGAATCGGCTGAACCTTGCAGCGGTTGTAGAAAAGTAGTTCATGGTGTTGAGGGTTTTAGTTATGAATGGAAAAGAGAAGAAATTCGGTTTCATGGGTAGAGGGGGGATTATGAATGATGAATTATGAGTGATGAATTATGAATTATGAGTTGTGAGTTGTGAGTTATGAGTTGTGAGTTATGAGTTATGAGTTATGAATTATGAATTATGAGTTGTGAATTATGAGTTGTGAATTATGAGTTGTGAATTGAATGATTGAATGATTGAAAATTGAAAGATTGACGACACTGTCATTCTGTTTTTCGCTGTCATTCCGAGCATAGCGAGGAATCCGTCTATTGTTTTTGTCATTCCGAGCGCAGCGAGGAATCTGTTTGTTGAATGTTGAGATTCCTCCTTCGTCGGAATGACAGAGAGAGTAAGGAGCGCAGCGAGGAATCTGTTTATTATTACTGTCATTCCGACGAAGGAGGAATCCGCTCACTCTCATTGTCATGCTGACGAAGGAAGCATCTGTATATTTAATGATGAGATCCCTCACTGCGTTCGGGATGACAGTGTTGAATGGAATAACACAAGCAGGGAAATGTGCAGTGGTGAAAGAACTTGTGTAGAGTTGCTTCATTAAAAGAGTATTTAAGTCTTTTGTTTAATTCAAAAAAATATTTTTCCTGTTACCCGCAAAATCGCCTTACCAATTTTTTTAAAGGGTTAGAAGTATATTCAGATAAAATAAAGGCAGTAAAGAAATTGAGAGTGTAAAAGGTTTATTTCATTCAGTATTTTATTTAAAATTAATGTTCAAAAAAAGTAAAAAGTAAAAATTCACTTTTGATGATGCGTTAAAAGTAGGTACATTTTTCATAAAACCAAATGTTTATCCGATTAAGATATGAACAGTGGCTGTCATTCCGAGCGTAGCGAGGAATCTGTTCAGGGCTAATTGCAAATTGAAAAATTACAAATTGCAAATTGCGCTTAATGCAAGACTCCCCGCTGGCACAAGTGTTTTTCACTTGCGCCTCTTTCTTCAACGCTGTTATGCCGAGCGCAGCGAGGGATCTCATCATTAAATATGCGGATGCTTCCTTCGTCAGCATGACAGGGAGAATGAGCGCAGCGAGGAATCCGTTTGTTAAATGTTTGGACTCCTCCTTCGTCGGAATGACACGATGAATGTTCGGATGCTTCCTTCATCGGAATGACAGAAAAGGTGATGACAAGCACCCAACATGTAAATAAAAGATTATTTTGTTAATACTTAATAATTGTATTTTACATCCCTGAAATACTCATTCTTTCACTTTATAAAAAATATCAGTCATGAAATTTAAATTTCTACTCACACTCGTTTTTTCTGCTGTAACAGTTTATTTCGCTTCGGCACAGACAACACTTTGGTCAGAAAATTTTAATTCCGGATCTTCATCAAAAATTACCATGAACTCCACCGACTTAGGATGTGTGGCATCGGGGAAAAATGCGTGGGCAATTAACGACAAATATACAGGAGGTACCGGCAGCGGAAGCGGTTCCTGCATTATTGGAGGTTTTCCTATGCCTTATACTATTAACTATAATAGTAAAAACACACCTGATGAACCTGCTGCCATAGCGGGTTTTCCCAAGAGCCACTATATGCATATTCTTGATCTGTCGGCAGGACCCAATGCCAACATTTACTGTGCATCGTGGCAAGTTGCCGATGGAATATGCGTGCCTAATGAAAATAATTTTGCAAAGATGAGTTCAGATGTAAACACAGTCGGGAAAACTTCTGTTACACTAAAATTCTGGTGGCTCTGCCATGGCAGCACTACCTGTTTTGGAAAAGTTTACTACAGCATAGATGGCGGGAATGCATGGATACAACTTACCAGCCCGATTTCCGATTATATCAATCAGGATACATGGACACAACAATCTATTTCTCTTCCGGTTTTTGATAATCAACCGACTCTCCGTTTCGGATTCCTGTGGCAAAATAAATCAGGCGGCAGCGGTCCGCTCGACCCTTCATTTGCCATTGATGATATAGTAATTGAATCAGCAGGCGGAGGAAGTACACCAACTGTAACAACCGGCACCATTACCGGCAGCCCGTTTTGTGCAGGCGGCTCTGTTACAGTTCCATTCACCACTACCGGAACTTTTAACGGAGGCAATACTTTTTCAGTTTATCTTTCTGATGAAAACGGAGTTTTTCAACCGGGTAACGGCACACTTATCGGCAGCGGCGCTGCCAGTCCGATTACGGTTAACATTCCGGGAGGAACTACTGCCGGAACAGGATACAGAATAAGAGTAGTGGCTTCCAGCCCGGCTACTACCGGCAGCGACAATGGAATTAACTTAACCATAACATCAGTGGGAAATGCAGGCACTATCTCCGCCGTAAACGATACCATCTGCGAAACTACACCTGCCATGTTAAACGTTTCCGGCGCTATCGGAAATATCCAGTGGCAGTCTTCCACTTCTTCATCAGGTCCGTTTACTGATGTATCAGGCGAAACCAACAACAGCTATGTTGCCCTTCCCACACAAACCACTTATTACAAAGTAAAAGCAGGAAGTGGTAGTTGTGCAGCTACTTCTGCTACTCCTTACGCGATAGTAGTACAGCCATCGCCTAATGCAGCGTTCACCTATACTGTTTCAGGAAATACAGTAAACTTCACCAATACCAGCACCGGCGCTAATGCTTACCATTGGAATTTTGGAGATGGTGTAACCAGCGCTGAAATAAATCCTTCGCATACTTACGCTTCACTAAGCAACTGGCATGTTTGTTTGGATGCTAAAAACGGTTCTAACTGCTCTTTCACCACCTGCATTGATGTGCTGATGACCGGAATCCGATCTATTGAATCACAAAATCAATGGACAGTATTTCCTAATCCTGTTACAGATAATATTATCGTAAGCGCTAAATCAGGAAATCTGAATATTGAATCTGTAGAAGTGACAGACCTGTTGGGAAAATCTGTTGCACTGCAATTCAGTAATGGTCAGAGTAAAACTCTTCAGATAAATGTTTCCGGGCTGGCAAGCGGAATGTATTTTGTGAAAATCAAGACTGCCGCTACAATGGCTATTCAACCTGTTGTGAAACAGTAACGCTAAACCTTTTTTGCAAAAAGCTGCCCGCTGGTGCAAGTGTTTTTCACTTGCGCCTCTTTCTTCAACGCTGTCATTCCGAACACAGCGAGGAATCTGTCTATTGTTACAGTACCCGCTGGCGCAAGTGTTTTTCACTTGCGCCTCTTTCTTCAACGCTGTCATTCCGAACGCAGCGAGGAATCTGTCTATTGTTACAGTACTACTACTTACTTGGGGATTCCTCCTTCGTCGGAATGACACGATGAATATGCGGATGCTTCCTTCGTCGGAATGACAGAGAAAGTGAGCGATGTCGTTAAATGGTAAAAAGAAATATTCTAAGGCAGCAGTATGATAGTGAATATTGTTATAGTGTAAAGTTGTATTTTTCGCTCGCGTTAATACATTTTTTCATAAAACTTCTACTCATGAGATTCAAATCAATTACACTCATTGTTTTCTTTTGTCTGTTCATTTTTCACAGTGATGCACAGGTTATCTGGTCGGAAAATTTTAACGGCGCATCGCATGGTTTCTCCCTTACTACAGTAAGAACCATCGGAGGGCATACTTCCAAATCCGCAGCCAATAAATCCAATCACTTTGCAGTTGACAATATTTATAAAGGCGGCTGTGGTTATAGTTTCTGGGGTGTTTGCATAAGAGATATTGCAGATACTCCTGATGAGGATGCACAAATAAACGGAGCGCCGCAAAGCAAGTATCTTCATTTAGTAGGCGATGCTTATGCCTCAGAAACTCCACCTGCTTTCAATGCCTGCATCAATCCGGCAGGCGATGACCGAAACCAACCGCGTGATGAGGAGTTGTACTACTTTGCAGAAATGACTAACGACATTTCTACTGTAGGAAAAACAAATGTAGAGCTGTCATTCTGGTGGCTGAACAAAGGATCTAACGAAAACTATGCTCAACTGTATTATAGTACTGACGGCGGAACCACATGGGTTTTAGCAAAAGACAATATGTACGGACAAACTACATGGAAGAAGGAAACATTACCGGCAACTCCCGGAATTTTTGATAATAAAGCGAAATTAAGAATTGGATTTTGGTTTGTTTCCGTTTCAAAATACAATACTGTTAATGCAAAAGAGCTTCAACCCAGTTTGGCAATTGACGATATAGCTATCAGTGGAGGCGGTACTCCTCCATCTACTACTGTAACAACCGGTGCCATTACCGGCAGCCCGTTTTGCGCAGGCGGCTCTGTTACAGTTCCATTCACCACTACCGGAACTTTTAACGGAGGCAATACTTTTTCAGTTTATCTATCCGATGAAAATGGAGTTTTTCAATCGGGCACAGGTACACTCATCGGCAGCGGCGCTGCCAGTCCGATTACGGCTACTATTCCTCCAGGAACTACTTCAGGAACAGGTTACAGAATAAGAGTGGTGGCTTCCAGTCCTGCTACTACCGGCAGTGATAATGGAGTGAATCTGACGATTAATGCATCCGGAGTTGCAAGTGTTAGCATTTCTGCCAATCCTTCCGGAACCGTTTGCACCGGAAGCGCTGTAACCTTTACTGCCTCTCCGACCAATGGCGGAAGCAGTCCTTCTTATCAATGGAAATTGAACAATGGAAATGTGGGCAACTCTTCTACTTACAGCAGCGCTACTTTAAACAATGGCGATGTGGTAACCTGTGTGATGACTTCTAACAGCGCCTGCGCTACCGGCTCGCCGGCCACTTCCAACACTATTACCATGAATATGACAGCCAGTTCACCGGCTACTGTTACAGTTAATCCTTCGGCTACAACTATTTGCTCAGGAGAAGCTGTAAATTTCACTGCTACAACTTCCAACGGCGGCAGCAGCCCTTCTTATCAGTGGAAATTGAACAACGGAAATGTGGGAAGCAACTCTTCTACTTACAGCAACGCTACTTTAAATAATGGTGATGTGGTAACCTGCACCCTAACCTCTAACTCTGCCTGTGTCAGCGGTTCACCAACTGTAACAAGCAGTCCTGTAACCATCACCGTAGGCAGTTCGGGAAATGCCGGTACTATCTCTGCCGTAAACGATACCATCTGTGAAACAACGCCAGCCATGCTAAGTGTTACAGGAGCCAGCGGAGGTATTCAGTGGCAGTCTTCCACCTCTTCATCGGGTCCATTCACTGATGTGTCAGGTGAAACCAACAACAGCTATGTTGCCCTTCCCACACAAACCACTTATTACAAAGTAAAAGCAGGAAGTGGTAGTTGTGCAGCTACTTCTGCTACTCCTTACGCGATAGTAGTACAGCCATCGCCTAATGCAGCGTTCACCTATACTGTTTCAGGAAATACAGTAAACTTCACCAATACCAGCACCGGCGCTAATGCTTACCATTGGAATTTTGGAGATGGTGTAACCAGCGCTGAAATAAATCCTTCGCATACTTACGCTTCACTAAGCAACTGGCATGTTTGTTTGGATGCTAAAAACGGTTCTAACTGCTCTTTCACCACCTGCATTGATGTGCTGATGACCGGAATCCGATCTATTGAATCACAAAATCAATGGACTGTATTTCCTAATCCTGTTACAGATAATATTATCATCAGCGCTAAATCCGGAAATCTGAATATAGAATCAGTAGAAGTTATTGATTTGTTAGGCAAGATTGTTACAGAACAGTTTATCAAAAATCAGAACAAAACAGTTCAGGTAAATGTATCTGACTTAGCAGCCGGAATGTATTTTGTAAAAATAAAAACAGGTGACTCAATGTATGTTCAGCAAATTGTGAAGCAATAACATCCTAAGATATTACGAAAGCTGTCTTAAAGAAATTTAAGGCAGCTTTTGTTGTTTATATGTTCTCCATTTTCACCGTGGCGATAAGTTTTTCCTTTTATTTTTACACACATTATTTTTTATTCCTATCCAATTGAAATCTAATTCTAATCAGAATATTCCACCTGTAATTATTACAGGAATGCACCGTTCAGGTACTACCATGCTGACAAAAGTGTTGGAGAAAGCAGGAGTGTTTGTAGGAAATGAAAAAGAGAAAAACTATGAGGCATTTTACTTTCAGCGTATCAACCGCTGGCTGCTGGCGCAAGCCAATGCGACATGGGATTTCCCTGAAAATTTCAAGTACGTAAATGCACATTATCTGAAAAATGTGAATCGGGTTATCAATTGGCATTTGGGGACATTAAGAAGAGAAAATTATCTTGGATGGTTTAACACGCTAAAATTCAGATCCATCCGCTCGCTGAATTTTCCATGGGGATGGAAAGACCCCGTTAATTCGATTACGCTTCCTGTTTGGAAAAAAATTTTCCCTGATGCGCTCGTTATTAATATTTACAGAAACCCTGTTGATGTGGCGTGCAGTCTGAGAGAACGGGAATTGCGAATTGAAAAAAGATTTAAAATTAATTTGAAACAAAAACGGCGTGAATTTTTTCTGAGCAAAAAATTTCTCTACAATCAATCTTATTATGTTACCGACTTAAACAATGGAGTGAAACTCTGGAACGAGTATATCCGGCTGAATCTTGAACATGAAAAAACTTATTCCGAAAAATTCTTAACCATCCGATATGAGGATTTTCTGGAATCTCCTCTGGAGCATATCAAAAGAGTAACTGACTTTATTCAATTGCCTGTTACAGAAAGTGTGCTGAAACAGAGTGTTGCCAATGTGGACAACAGCAGGAAGTATTCGTTCTTAGCCGACAACGAATCTGTTCAACTGTACAAGAAAATTCAGAATAATCCCTTGCTGATTCAACTCGGATATAATAACATTGCCTGAAATGTTAGGCAATGATGAAAATATTTTAATTATTGGTTCGCTCAATGCAAATGAGAACGACAGAAAATTGCCCCGCAACAATATTAAGAGTATTCAATACGCTGACAATTCAAAAATTATTTCAGAAATACCATTCTTCCATTTGTGGGGTGAACTGGGAGTAAGTTCACTGGTATGGAAACCGGATAACCGCTTTCATTTTTTTATGACAACCGGCACACAGCTTTTTGAAATTAATCTCACTATAAAAAAGGTTGAAGAAATAAAAATTCCAAAACTCAGGGGTGTTCACGAACTTTCAATGATTGGAAATCTTCTCTGGATAACCAATACTTATTATGACGAGATTATCAGTTATGATATTCAGGGCAGGAAAGTGGTTAGCCGGATTAAATTAGTAGCTAACAAAAAAAATGTAGAATATATGCCCGAAGATGTGTCGGATGATTCAAACATACAGAGGATAGACAAATTTCATTGCAATCAGGTTTTTGAAACTTTCGAAGGAGCGACTTATGTGTTGGTGCATCATGTTACAGGCAAACAACTGATAAAAAGAATTGCACAAAAGATTATCAAAGGACATGGGAATGGTGGTGTATTAGATATTCACTCTGATAAACGAATAGAATTAAAATTAAAAGCGCCTCATACCGTAAGGAAAATAAATGGTCAATACTGGCTGCTTGACAGCGGTCGTTCCTTTCTCAATATTTATTCCCGAAGTTGGGAATTGATTCATAAAGTTAAAACCGATGGATGGGGACGAGGCGCTGACTTTTCTGTTGCAACAAAGAATTACTTCTGCGGCATATCTGCTATTCGGACACGGTATCTTCATTCCGGTGCAACGACGGTAAATAAAGTGGAAATATTTGATTTGAATTTCAGAAGAACTCACGGTTTTTCAGTACCCGATATAGAGCAACTCAACAATCTGTATATAGTGAAAAATGATGTGGTAGAGAAAATGCTTCAGTTGAGGTAAGTATGTTCAGTTTACAATGAAGAAATTTTAGCTTTGTCGCTGTAAGTTTATATCACAGTTGATAAAGAAAATTTCCCGCAAACTCGGATCAGGCATAAAAGATAAAGACAACAAGGAGCTTGTCAGAGGCGGCGCTGTAGCGCTTGGAATGCGGGTTTTGGCTATACTGTTCAATTATCTTTTCACTCTATTGATTGCCAGAGGATATGGCGCCGCCGGTACCGGCATTTATACTATTTATCAAACTGTGTTACAGTTTTTCTCAACTGTTTCAAAAATGGGATTCAATATTTTGCTGATGCGCTCTACCGCAGAATATTCCGCACAGGGCAAATGGTCGCATATAAAAGACCTGTATTACCGTTCGCTCCGCTTCACCACTATTACTTCCATTATCTTTTCCTGTGTTGTTTATTTTTCTTCTCGTTTTATTGCAGTCCATGTTTTTCTGAAACCGGATATTGAATCCTACATTCAGCTTGCCGCTTTTTCTATTTTGCCTCTTGTATTGCTGGGTATTCATGCTGATTGCTTAAGGGGTATGAAGAAGATTTTACTCTATACTTTTCTTGAAGGAGCAAGTGTATCCATCATTGCCTGTGTTATGCTGGGCAGTATGTTATTTTTTTACAGCAACAAAGAAGTTCCGCTGCTCGCCTACCTTACCGGGTTAACTATTTCGGCTTTACTCTCCATATTCTGGTGGTGGAGTAAATCAGGTTTAATAAATATATCTGTTACAGATACCATCAACTTTTTTGAGAAATTTTCTATTGCATTTACTTTGTTTACCACTGCCATACTCCAGATATTCAGAACATGGACAGATTCCTTTCTGCTCGGCAGGTTTGCAACCGAAGAAGCGCTCGGCATATATAAAGTAGCATTCCGAATATCAACCATTACTTCTATTTCTCTTACTGCCATTCTACTGACCGTTGCACCCAAAATTGCAGAACTTTATGCAAAGGGAGATGTTAGAAAGATGTCCCTCATTACACAGAATGCTACCAAACTTATCTTCTGGAGTTCTGTTCCGCTGCTGATATTGTTTGTTGTATTTCCTGAATTCTTTTTGGGAATATTTGGCGAAGAATTCAAACAAGGTAAACTTGTACTGATTATTCTATGTGCAGGGCAGTTTATTAATGCAGCAACCGGTCCGGTAAGTAATGTTTTAATTATGACCGGTAAACAAAAAATTAACCGGAATGTACTTCTTGGCGCCACAGTTCTTACGGTTATTCTCAATATTCTCTTCATTCCTGAATATGGAATTATAGCGGCGGCAATAATCAATACAGTCGGCTATTTCATCATCAATATTGTTCCTATGATAATTGTGCGTTACTATTATGGTTTCTACACAATAAATCTCCGAACATTGTTCAACTTTAAATTAGCTTTAGAAGATAAGAAGTAATGAAATATTTATTTACCTCCGCAAATGCAAAACCATGCTCTTGCTATGTCTGTTCCTGATTTTATCTGCATAGGGGTTCAGAAAGCAGGTACCACTACCCTGTTTGATATTCTCAAAAATCATCCGCAGATTTTTTTACCGGAGAAAAAGGAAACAAAATTTTTTCAGTATGATGAGGATTACAGGAAAGGAATAGAATTTTATTCCAGCTATTTTCAGAAAGTATCAGACGAAAAAGCAATCGGTGAAATTGATCCGAGCTATATATTCTTTGCCGGTAAAACCGCTTCAAGAATAAAGGGCACCTTAGGTGCAAAAACTAAATTTATTGTAACACTGCGGGATCCTGTGGATCGGGCCTATTCACACTATCTGATGAGTAAGCTTAAAGGTTTTGAACCTTTATCTTTTGAAGAAGCCATAGCTGCAGAAGAACAACGGATGAAAAGCAATAAAAGAGATGACATCATAAGCTTCAGCTATATTAGCAGAGGACACTATCTTGCTCAACTCAAAAAATATTTTGAATTTTTCCCTAAAGAAAATTTTCTCATTCTGATTTTTGAAAAGGACATTAAGCATAATCTGGATGCGACACTAAAGAAGATAACTTCATTTCTTGATGTAGATACAAATTTCCATTTCGATGTGGTAAAGAGCAATCCTTCCAGACAAGTTGCTTCAAGATGGTTTGCACATCTTCTTTACAAAGAGAATTCACCGCTGAAGTATTTAAAGATTTTTCTTCCGTCAAAATCATGGAGAAAAAAAATTAAGAACGGACTGATACGGCTGAACGAAAAAATAATTACTCCTGAAAAAATCACTCCTGAATTTCGCCGGCAGTTGTATCTGAAAAATTTTAAGAGTGAAATTCAGGAATTAGAAAAATTGCTGAATACAGACCTTTCCATCTGGAAACACGAGTAATATGATGAAAGAGTATATGAAAGAGCCATTACCGAATTTTTTTATTGCCGGCGCTGCAAAATCAGGCACTACATCTCTTTACAATTATCTGCGTCAGCATCCTCAGATTTACCTTCCTCCCATCAAAGAAGTATATTTTTTTGCTACTGATATTGACAATAAAAAATTCAGACCAAATTATGCAAGAGATGTAAACATCAACATTGACAAATGGATGGAATCAGGGATGAAAACTGAAATCTTCCAGGCGTTTATCAGTGATTGGGAAAAGTATAAAAGTTTATTCCGCTTTGCTGAAAACAAAAAGGCAATAGGTGAAATGACGAATGCTTATCTGTATTCAACTCAGGCGGCAAAAAATATTTCTCAGAAATTTCCTGATGCTAAAATCATCATGATACTTCGCAATCCGGTAGAGCGTGTGTTCAGTCATTATCTGATGGATTTGAGGACAGGTTATGAATCAGGAAATTTTATGGAAGAGTTGAAAAAAGATATGTCAAGTACAGAAAAGGGTTGGGGCATTTCAAATCTTTATATTGAACTTGGAATGTATTATGAGCAGGTGAAACGATTTACAGATTCCTTTCCGGGAGAACAGGTTAAAATATTTTTGTATGAAGATTTCAAAAACTATCCGGAGAAAGTACTGACTGATATTTGCAAATTCCTTGAGTTATCCGAAGATTATAAATTTGATTTTTCAAAGTCATATAATGTTGCTTATGTTCCTAAATCAAAGTTGGTTGGACGACTCTTACAAAATAATATTGTGCGCTTTATAAAAGAGAATTTATCTAAAAGTTTTATCACTAAATTGAAGATGGTTTTCTTTACAAGCAAAAACAAACCTGTAATGACCGCAGAAGAAAGAAAGTTTTTAGCCGGTATATACCACGATGATATTAATAAACTTTCTTCGCTGATAAATACGGATCTTTCTTCGTGGACAGCAGATACCCGATAACAATGTCTGAAGAAAAAAAAATTTATATAGTTTTAGTTAATCTGAATCAGTGGATGGATACAATTGAGTGCATGGAAAGCATTCTAAAAAATAAATACCCCTGTTATCAGATAGTAGTGGTTGATAATAATTCTACCAATCATTCCATACATCACTTTACAACATGGGCAGAGGGAGCAGAAACAATATCTTATTCAACTCCTCAGCCACTTTCCCACCTTACCCTTCCTCCCGGAAAAAAACCTATTCCATATATAGTTTACAGCGAAGAGGAAGCGCTGCATGGCGGCAACAAGAAGAAAGAAGAATCTCTTGAGAACAAAACAAACGACTCCGGTAAGTATCCTTTGATATTTATTCAGGGTAAAAAAAATATGGGTTTTGCCGCCGGCTGTAACACAGGCATCCGATATGCCCTTGCAAAGGGTGACATGGAATATGTGTGGCTGCTGAACAACGATACTGTTACAGATGAGCATGCTCTTACCGCTTTAGTAAACAAGATGGAACTGCCCGATAATAAGAATCAAAAAAACGGATTGGTGGGATCTAAAGTCCTGTTTTACGAAAGCCCTGAAGTGTTACAGGCAGTAGGCGGAATGTACAACCTGAGAACCACCTTGTTTTATCATCTGGGCACCGGAGAAACTGACCATGGTCAATTTGATAAAGGAAATATTGCCATTGATTATCCGATGGGCTGCTCCATGATTTGTTCAAAATCCTTTATTAAAGATGTAGGGCTGCTTGAAGAAAAATACTTTATGTACTACGAGGAACTCGATTGGGCTGTTCGTGCAAGAAAAAAAGGATGGGCTATTTCTTATGCTTGTCAAAGTAAAATTTATCACAAACAAGGAGCCACTACAGGAGAAAAAATGCTGGCTAAACAACTACCCCTGCCGGTTGCCTGTTTTCAGTACCGGAATATGCTGATATTTTACAGAAAGTTCTATCCATTTTTATTACCGGTAGCTTACCTGCGGCTGATGTTCAAGGTGATAAAGAATTTCATTACCGGGAACAGGAAAGAATCATTACTGATAGCGGGCATCATACTGGGAAAAAGAAATTGCGGAGATAAATTAAAACACAACAACAACGGCAATTAATTCTCAATAGAAGAAATAAATTTGCTGAATTATATTATCGAAAAACAAGAAACATTGCTGCCCTCGTTTGATATTAGTTTGCCAAAATGGACAACGGATAAGTTCATCAAATCCTTTTTCCTGGCACTACTGTTCATCCTGCAGTTTGGAACTCTCGGTCGTTCCCCTCTCAACTGGATACAATGGCCTCTGTCCAATCTTCTTTTTGCATTATTCTTTGTCTTTCTTTTTTTTTATGTGGCAGACCTTCTGGTTAAAGGAGCAAAGTTGACTTCTTTTGACATACTCGTTCTGCTTTTATTTCTTTTCATACCTGTTTACTCAGGACTTGTATCATTCCTTTTCTGGGGGCAGCCGATTATCTATGGCATCACTACTCAGTTTGAATGGGCTTATTTAATTTTTGGTCTTGTTATTTTCTACCTGCTGAAAACAAAGTGGATTACACTCTTCAATATTCGCGACACCTTCTTGTCCCTGTCATGGATATTGTTGGGTATATATATTATCGCTGCAATAATTTTTAATCCGGCTCAGTATTACGGTACTTCATTTGTGTTCTGCAATCAGGTAAAAGGAGGATGTGGTTTCAGGTTTGACATCTTCCTGATTGCTTTCTCTGCCATTTATTATTTTATCAAATTTATAAGAACCCGACAGGCAAAATACCTCATTTACTTTCTTCTTTTTTTCTGTTACATCTTTTTCGAGTATCAGAAAAGAGGATTGATTATCATGCTTTCGGGAACGCTCTTCCTCTATATGATATTTAATTTGAGTTTAAAAAGGTTTGTTTTCTACTCTATGATTTTTCTTTTTACAGTCACTATTGCTGCCGGTGTTTTCTATGTGATTAAACCCGAGACACTCTCCAACATCAGAACAATGTATTCCAATGTGCTGGATGTGTTGCAAGGTGAAGAAAGCGGTGAACAATCTGCAGATGCGCGCATTCTTGTATTTGTGAAAGCAGCTCATCTTGTTCAGAAGCATCCGGCTTCAATTATTTTTGGAAACGGCAAATGGTCTGAACGCTGGGGAGGTAATCCCTCCAATTCAATGGGATATTTTTATCCCGCTGATATAGGACTACTGGGATCTGTTTTCATCTATGGATTATTAGGCGTATTGATTGTTCATATTGAATTTCTTCTTTCCATCATCTGGTTAAGAAAGATAGAATTGTACCGGAGTGATGTATTTCTTCAATCCTGTAAATACTACCTGCTGTTTTTTTACCTGAGAGGTGTTACAGCAGGCGGAAGTTTTTTTACTCCGGGACCGGGAATCACTATTCTTTTTATTTCTATAATTTATTTCTACTATTACATAGAGACAAAAAAAGACAAACAATATGTACTTGAGTAAATCCGTATTGCTGATTGCCAGTTTAATGCTCTTCAATTCTTCAAAATGCATTCATGAGTCTCATACAACCGATCCGGAAACATCCGGTGAAAATGAAATTGAATTGCAGATTTCAGTAAAAACTAATCCGAATGCGCCCGTCGTGAACCGAAATCTTTATGGTTTTACTTTAGATGCCACCTTCGATGAGATAGATGTGAATGCTCCTGCATTTGTAAAATATGAAAAGGAGCTGGCTCCGCCCGTGTTCCGCTGGCCCGGTGGAGTACCTGCAAGATTTTATCACTGGAACAGGAATAATTACGGCTATATCCAATCTGAGGTTACTGCCATAAGACCTCAGGCAGATGCAGAATTTAAAAAACTGAAAAGGTATGAGTTTCAGAAAAGCAAAAAGGTCAGATACATAGATGAATTAGTTCAGTTGTGTAAGTACAACAACACATCAGTTATTATTTGCGCCAATGTAATTTCAGGTACTCCTCATGAAATGAATGAGCAACTCCGGTTCTTGCAGAAACAAAATATTCAGGTACTTGGTGTTGAGTTGGGTAATGAGTTGTATTACTCAAAAAAAGCAGATGACTCACAATATACCATTAAGGAATACATTCAAATCTGTAAACCTTTTGCAGATTCAGTTCATGCCTATTTTCCCGGAATTCCTGTAGCTGTAACAGCGGGACCTTGCCTGCTGTTAAAGGACAATATGAATATTGTACCCGATAAATCAGTATATGATGATTGGAACCGTACCCTTTCAAAAGAAAAATGGTTTGATGCCTATGTCTGTCATTTTTACTGTAACATTCCCTGCTTAAGTCAGGGAGGAAGTCTTGATAATGTTTTTTCCTGTGCCGGAAAAACCACTAATCTGATAATGAATAACCTGATGGACCAATCTATTGATTATTATTCAGGAGTATTCGGAAGCAGTAAAAAAATGTGGATTACCGAATGGAATATTGCACAAAAGCAAACAAAATTTTTCTACGCCAACACACTGTTACAGGCATTGTATGTTGATGAGTTTTATTTCTTTATGATTAACATGAACCAAAAGTATAACAACATCATCTCTCTTGCTACTTATCAATATCTGGGAGGCACAACCCTGTCCAGTGCAGCTATTACTCCACCCAGAAAGGAAGAAAGCTATCGCGATCCGGATGGTGATACTATTATCCGCCGATGTACCTTCTACGCCAATTTGCTGATAAAAGACATTTTCAATAACAACTGCTCTATTGCAGCAACCGAAGTGATGAGAAATTCAAAAAAGTTTGAAAACAATAATTTCACCGGATACTCATTCTATGATTCGGGGCATAAAGAACTGTATTTCTATTTTGTAAATAAAACAGGGACAGAAGTAACACTAAAAGATTTTTCTGTAAACGGGAAAAATATATCCGCCGGCTCTGCCTGTACATCGCGTATTCTTTCAGGCGATAATCTCTATTCCAGTTTTGGCATCACCCGGTATTCGATTGATTACCCTAAGTATAATGTTTACTCCGAAGTAAAGTTTGTAACAGAAAACACAACTATAAATAAAGTTGCCATTGCTCCCTATTGCGCCGGCTATATAAAAATAAATCTGGAAGAGTTGTCTAAATGATTGACGGTAAAATAAAAATTTCAATCGTTGAACCGGTTGGCGGACATCTTGGGAATGAATTTTATGACTTCGGATTGTGTAAAGCAGTATCAGATGAAGGAATAGATGTTACACTTTACACCTGTGATGAAACTACACTCGATACTAAACATCCTTTCCGTTTCACTGTAAAAAAATTTTATCGAGGTATATACGGCAGCGCTCCAAAAATTATCCGCGGTATTCGTTACATAATCGGTGCTCTGAGAACGGCATCTCACGCAAAGCGAAGTGGCAGTTCATTGGTGCATTTCCATATCTATCATTTTGCCAATCGCGAGTTCCTGAATTTATTTCTATTCAGGAGAAATGGATTTAAGGTGGTCGCCACCATTCACGATGTAGAGAGTTTCGAGGATTTTGGAAAGAGAATTAACAAATCCAAATACAGAAAATTTGAAAAGCGGATAGACCATGTAATTGTTCACTCACCGTTTGCACTTGACTCACTCACTAAATACTTTACACAGTTTCCGAAAGAAAAAATTCATCTTGTTCCACATGGCGATACAGATTTTATCTATCAAATCAACTGTTCACAATCAGAAGCCAGAAAAAAATTAAACCTTCCACAAGGTAAGAAATTGATATTGTTTTTTGGTCAAATAAAAAAGGTAAAAGGTGTGGATGTACTCCTGAAAGCCTATATAAAAGTCAGAGAAAAATTTGCCGATACAAAACTTGTCATAGCCGGCTCACCCTGGAAAATGGAAACCGACGAACTTGAGAAAATAATTCATCAGCATCATCTGGAGGAAGATTGTATTCTGAACTTCAGTTATATACCCAATGAATTAGTTCCTTACTATTACAAAGCCGCCGACATCGTGGTTCTCCCCTATCGTAAAATTTATTCAAGTAGCGTAATGACCCGCTCGCTTGACTATGGCAGCGCTGTTATTACATCTGATCTTGATACTTTCAAACGGATTATCGTTCATGGAGAAAACGGACTGCTTTTTCAGTCTGAAAACGACGCTGACCTTGCAGAGAAAATAGTTGAACTGTTACAGAATCCTTCTCTGATAGAAACCATAAGAGTGAATGCAAAAAAAACTATTGAGGATAAATTCTCATGGAAGTTAATCGGCAGACAAATGAATGATATATATAAACTGGCTTTAAGCAAACAGCCATAAAGAATATTTGACATTCTTTTATTCTTATTCCTGCTAAGATTAAATTTCTCTGTTAGATTTACTATGTCAAAATAAACCACTTATGAAAATTTCATATTCATTACTCCTTATCAGTTTTGTTACAGTTGCTCTTATTTCATCGTGTGCAAATAAAAACACTGCCCCGCTGAAAGATTTGATAATAGAAAACATGGATACAACGGTAAGCCCCGGTGATAATTTCTTTAATTACGCAGAAGGAACATGGATAAAAAAGAATCCGATTCCTGCTTCGGAAAATTCATGGGGCATCTGGAGTCTTGTAAATGAAGATACCTATTCGCGCCTCCTGAAAATCAATGAAGAGTCTGCTGCTGATAAAGACATTACACCGGGAAGTAATACACAAAAAACCGGTGACTTCTGGCTTACCGGCATGGATACCGTTACAATTGAAAAGCAAGGCATCACTCCTCTTCAGTCTGAATTAGACCGCATCGCTTCTGTTCATGATAAAAAGAGTTTGCTTTCTGCCATAGCATATCATCAGACGATTGGTGTTGAGCCGTTGTTCAGTATGTTTTCAATGCAAGACGAAAGAAATAGTGATAAATATGTGTTACACTTTTATCAGGGAGGACTAAACCTTCCTGAACGGGATTACTACTTTGACAATAGCGCCCGATTTAAAAGTATCCGTGCTGAATATATAAAGCACATTTCAAGAATGTTACAGTTGTTAGGCGAAGATTCTGTAACAGCAGGAAAGAACAGTGTTGCCATGATGAAACTTGAAACTTCTATTGCCCAATCATCCCGTAAGATTGAATACCTGCGCGACCCTTATACCAATTACCATAAAATGACAGTGGATGGCTTAAACAAATTAGCTCCTTCTTTCAACTGGAAAGATTTATTGGTGCAGATGCAAATCAAAAACATAGATACCGTGATTGTTGGGCAGCCGGAGTTTTACAAACAAATGGATTTGATTTTCAACTCTGCAAGTCTTGATGACTGGAAAACTTATTTACGCTACTCACTCCTCTCCTCTTTCGCCCCCTACCTGAGTAAAAATTTTGCTGATGAAAATTTTCATTTCTATGGAACTGTTCTCAGTGGCGCAAAAGAGCCACGCCCGCGTTGGAAACGAATATTGGATATAGAGGGCAATTTGCTCGGCGATGCACTTGGACAACTTTATATTCAGAAATATTATTCCGCTAAAACAAAAGCGCGCTATGAGAAATTAGTGGATAATGTGTTCGATGCGTTCAGAGAAAGAATAAAACAACTTGACTGGATGAGCGACACTACCAAACAAAAGGCAATTGATAAATTAAATACTGTAACAAAGAAGGTGGGTTATCCTGAAAAATGGAAAGACTATTCTTCAATGAATATTGATAAAAGTTCTTACATGCAAAATGTGCTGAACGGAAGATTGTGGCATTACAACTATGAGATTTCAAAACTTTACAAGCCGGTGGACAAAACTGAATGGGAAATGACACCGCAAACATGGAACGCATATTACAATCCAAGCAACAACGAAATTGTTTTACCTGCTGCGGTATTTATCATTCCGGGCTGGGCAGATTCTCTTGTTGATGATGCTGTAATTTATGGTTATGGCGGTGCATCCACTATCGGACATGAAATCACTCATGGATTTGATGATCAGGGGAGGCAATTTGATGAAAAGGGAAACCTGAAATCGTGGTGGACAAAGTCTGATTCTGCCCGTTTTACCCAGCGGGCAAATATGTTGGTGAAACAGTTTGATAATTATGTTGTACTGGACTCTATGCATGTGAATGGCGCTGCAACACTCGGTGAAAATATAGCTGACCTCGGCGGATTAGTGATTGCCTATCATGCGTTCAAAAAAACTGACCAATACAGAAACAATGTAATCATCAATGGGCTTACTCCATCGCAACGATTCTTTCTCGGCTATTCTCTTTCATGGATGGGACATTACAGACCTGAATCTCTTGCACGGCAGTTGAAATCGGATGTTCATTCTCCAAATTTCCTGCGTGTAAATGGTCCGATGTCTGACATAGATGCTTTCTATGAAGCATTCAATATTAAACCGGGAGATAAAATGTACCTGCCCGATAGTTTGAGAGTAAGAATATGGTAGTTATGTAAGTAAGTGTTACAGTGAATACATTTACTGTAACACTAATATAATTACTATAATTGTCCGCTATTTCTTCCTCTTTGTTAAGAAATAAAATGGGATTCCTGCAAGCACTATCACCAATCCACTCCCTGCATTAAATGTCTTTGTAATCAAAAGAATGATGCAAATAGAGAGAGCTATAAGAATATAAAGTACCGGCAACAAAGGATAGCCGAATGCTTTATAGGGGCGGTAAGTGTCCGGTTCTCTTCTGCGAAGGATAAAAATGCCTCCGATAGTTATCATATAAAAAATCAGCGCTGCAAAAATGGTATAGTCAAGCAGGTCGCTGTATGTTCCTGAAAGGCAGAGTAAGCTTGCCCAGATTGCTTGCGTCCATAGTGCAAAACCGGGTACATCATTTTTATTTAATTTCTCTGCACGCTTGAAGAACAAATCTTCTTTTGCCATAGCATAATAAACCCTTGCACCTGAAAGAATCAATCCATTGTTACAGCCGAAAGTGGAAATCATAATTAATGCTGCCATAATATACGCAGCGGGGTTACCAAATATAATAGAAGCTGCTGCCGTCCCCACTCTGTCTGTTCCGCCACCTGCAAACTGAATTCCCTGTCCTATAACATCAGTTGCATCCGGACTACCTTTTAAGGGAAGTAAAGAGAGGTAGGAAATATTAGTGAGGAAATACAAAACTGTTACAATAGCAGTCCCCATCCATAAACTTTTTGCAATATTCTTTTCCGGATTTTTTATTTCTCCGGCAATGAATGTCACATTGTTCCATGCATCACTTGAAAAAAGTGAACCGATGATTGCAGTTCCCAGTGCAAGAATCAATGCTATACCTGTAATAGATTCCGCCTCCCATCCGCTTTCTGTTTGCACAAACATTTCAGCAGACCACAGGTTAGTAAAGTTTTCAGAAAGTGTATTTGTTTTTAAGCCGACAACCAATCCAAGAATGATTAAAGCAAAAAGAGCAATCAGTTTTGTTGATGTAAAAAAGGTTTGAATCATTTTGCCTGTCTGGATTCCTCTGCTATTAATGTAAGTCAGCAGTATAATACTGCCTATTGCATACAGTTGAGCAGCCGTAATTTTTATTACTCCTAACTCCAGTAAAATATTATCAGGGCTTACGACCGGAAAAAATACAGCAGAGAATTTTGCAAATGCTACTGCTACCGCGGCCACCAATCCGCTCTGAATAACAGTAAAAACTGTCCACCCATAAAGGAATGAAATAAATTTTCCGTAAGCCCGCTCGATATACACAAACTGACCGCCTGCCTTAGGCATCATACCCGCAAGTTCGCCATAGCAGAGCGCCGCTATAAGTGTGATTACTCCGCTCAGCACCCAGAGAAACAGCAGCCATCCTGTACTTCCAACAACCCGGCTCATATCTGCACTCACAATAAAGATTCCGGAACCAATCATCGAACCGGCTACAAGCATTGTAGCATCCAGTAGTCCGAGTGAACGCTTCATTCCATGTTCATTCAAAGTGTTTTCTTCCATTAGAAAGTTTTAGGGAAGTAATGTAGAAAAATATGATTGATATTTATTGTAACACTAAATTGAATTATTCAACTCACGACTGGATAATTCGATAACGGTTGCGTTACTTTAGATTCTTACTATCGCACGAAGGTCGTATTCTATTAATGTCCAATTTTATATAAAGTTTGCTTCTGATGTGACTTACTTTAAGGTGAAAGAATTTTTCATCTGTTACATTTGAAGAAAAATTAACAAAAAATGAACGAAGAATTGCAAACTTTAACCAACACAGATGCTGAAATATCTGTCATTCAGGAACCTCAAACAATTGTAAACTCCGAACTGGTAAAGAAAGCTGCAAAAGTTATTCGTGCAGTTAATCATCCGCTGCGTCAATCTATGATTAATCTGATAAATCAGAACCGGTCGGTGAATGTAACAGATCTTTATGTGAAGCTGCGTATAGAGCAATCTGTAGCTTCGCAACATTTAAAAATATTGAGGGGCTTGCAAATAGTTAATACGCGGAGAGTTGGAAAACAAATCTTCTACTCTGTAAATCATGAACGCATCGCGCACATCATGACTTATTCTGATGCTCTGGTAAATCAATGATTACCATGAAGCAATAAAGAATGGATTCAATAAATTTTCTTTATTGTAAGAAAGTTGTTTAAGGAAAGATGTTTCCGTCAGTTTTCCTCCAGCAATTTCCAACACTGCCTGCCCTGCTGCGGTATCCCACTCCATAGTTGGACCAAATCGGGGATATACATCTGCTTTCCCCTCTGCCACTAAACAGATTTTAAGTGAACTTCCGCTTGAGATAAATTCTATCTCCTTCCCTGCTTCTTTCAGTTGATTAACAAATGCATCTGTTTCGGGGCTGTTGTGTGAACGACTGCCTACCACCCGCAGGTGTGACAGTTCATTATAGTTCTTTTGTGGTTCAAGTTTGATAAACCTTCCACTTTCAATTTTAAAACTATCCTCTCCTTTCTGTGCAGCAAACATCATTTTTTTTGCCGGTGCATATACCACTCCTGCAACCGGTCTTGCTCCTTGAATCAGCGCAACGTTCACTGTAAACTCATCATTCTTCTTTATAAATTCTTTTGTTCCGTCAAGCGGATCAATCAGCCAGAAGAATTCCCACCCTTTTCTTTCGCTGAAAGGTGTTGCTTTTGTTTCCTCTGATATGAATGGTATTTCAGGATATAATTCTTTCAACCGATTAAGAATTATCTCATTTGACTTTTTATCTGCTTCGGTCAGTGGGGTCTTATTCTCTTTCATTTCCACTGAAAACTCTTGCGCATAAATCTTCATGATGGCATCTCCTGCTTCTTCTGCAATAGCAATCAGCTCTTTAATTTCTACTTTATCCAGCATAGTTATAGTTTCTGTAAACAATCCGTTAAACTTTCTCTCCAATCCTTAACTGTAACACCATATACCTTTTGGATTTTTGTCAAATCAAGCGTACTGTAGGAAGGGCGTTTTGCCAGTGTTGGAAATTCTGCAGTAGTTATAGGTGTTACAGGAGTTTTTATTCCTTTTATCTCAAGAATGGCTTTTGCGAAATCGTACCATGTAATGTTGCCTCTGTTAGAGTAATTAAAAATTCCGTATTGCTTTACAGTTTCAATTTTGGCAGCTATCGTGAGTAAGACCTCTGCTAAATCTCTTGCATAAGTAGGTGATCCGGTTTGGTCGCTGACTACACGAAGTTCCGGTTTTTCTTTTCCCAACCTCAACATGGTTTTTACAAAGTTGTTGCCGAATGGTGAATATACCCATGAAGTTCGTACCACCACTGTTTTAGGATTTGCCCTAAGCGCTTGCTTATCTCCTTCAAGTTTTGAAGAAGCATAAATACCTAAAGGATTTGGAATATCTTCTTCTGTATATAGAGACTTTTTCTTTCCATCAAAAACAAAATCAGTTGAAATATGAATAAGAGGAATTTGAAAGGTGTTACAGATTTCAGCAAGATACTGTACAGCAGTTGTGTTTATTGAACTTGCTTTATCTGTTTCAGTTTCCGCTTTATCAACTGCTGTATAAGCTGCACAGTTAATTACAATATCAATTTTCTTCCCGTTAAAATAATTTTCAATCGCTTTTCTGTCTGTTATATCTAGTTGCAGATAATCTGTAAATAAGAAATTGAATTGAGAATACTTCGCTGCCAGTTGCCGGATTTCGTTTCCTACTTGTCCGTCAGACCCTGTTACTAAAATTGTTTTATTCATCTGATGTATTAATAAACAAAATTCATTTTTGCATTTTTAAACAAAGGGTTCGCTTTGTCTTTTTCTGAAAGAAGAATTTCTTTTTCATCCAGCATCCAATCAATCATCAATTCCGGATCAGCATAATGAATTCCTCCTTCGTTTTCTTTTGAATAGAAATTGTCACACTTGTAAAAGAATGTTGCTGTTTCACTCAGTACGGCATATCCGTGTGCAAATCCGCGAGGCACATATAACTGTTTGGCATTTTCTCCGGACAAAATAATACTGAATGATTTTTTGAATGTTGGAGAACCTGCACGAAGATCCACTGCCACATCCAAAACTTCTCCATCAATTACCCTGACTAATTTTGCCTGTGCATAAGGTTCCAGTTGGTAATGGAGTCCGCGCAAAGTTCCCTTTTCTGAAAAGGACTGATTATCCTGTACAAACGGCTGCGTGATTCCTTCCTTCTCAAAAGTTCGTGCGTTGAAACTTTCGTAGAAGTATCCTCTGTTGTCTTTAAAGATTACAGGATCAAATATTACAAGCCCTGGAAATTCTGTTTTTACAAACGGCATAAACTGCTACAGTAGTTGGTTATTTAATATTTTTCCTGAATTAATCAGGTCAATGTAGTAATTATCCTCTAAGGCAAACTTAAACTCGTTAAGATACCTTTGATTATGCATATCTGACCCGACCAAGTCCACTAAACCGCTCTTGATAAGCTGGCGCGCATATTTCCGAATAGGTACAGAATAAAATGCTGCAAGTGATAAGACATTCAACTGAAATAATAAACCCATGTCATGCAACTTGTGATACTCCTCTAAATCGGGGGTGTGAAAATAAACATACCGCTCAGGATGGGCAAGTACCGGTTTGTATCCGAGTGTATTTAACTCAAATACCATTTCCTCCAGTTGTGGTGGTTTTGTCATTGATGCAAGCTCAAACAAAACATATTTATCTCCGAATGTAAGCAGATTGCTTTTTTTTACACTCTCAATAAATTTCTCATCGAAAAAATATTCAGAGGCAGCTTCGAGCTGGATATTTAATCCGGCGCTTCGGACGGCATCTCTCATTTTTTCTAATCCGGAAAGAATAATTTCCGGTGTGTTGTTATACACTCCAAAGAAAATATGAGGAGTGGTTATCAGTTTCTTGTACCCCAGATGACTCATCTGAGTAATCAGGTGTAATGATTCATCTTTTGACTGAACACCATCATCAATACCGGGAATAAAATGGGAGTGAATATCCACTACCACCCTTAACTCAGGTGAAGTGTTTTTTTTTTACTGCCGAATAGCCGGGATAACAAATTTGTCATGAGCGCAAATGAAATCAATAATATTGAATTAATTATCAGGAGTTGCAGGCGCTTTCATATTTCTTGTTTTACCTACAATAAGGAATCTCATCCACAAAAATCCGCCAACAAATAACCCAGCTAAAAATCCTCCTACGATTATGGCTATTATCATAGGGATAAATTTTACTTCTGTAGAAAATGAAGGAGCATCTATAACATTCAGAATGGGAATGTTTGTTATCAATGCTACTTTGGCAAGTTCATAATTATTCACAGCAGATGAATACTGAATATTTAAAAGCCCCTGGTCTCTGATGGCGGCATTTAATGCAACTAATCCTGATTGCTTTATAATATTATTAGCATTGTCTTTCATCGCTGCTACTTTGTTATCCATTTCTTTCAGCGCATTGGAGAGTGAATCAAGCCGGAACTCCGCAATTTTCAGGTTGCTATTATTCAACTCGTAAATATTTTCCATGTAATACCTTGAAGTATTATTAATCAAATGCTTCATCAGATTCTTTGACAGGTCTCTTGAATAGGTGGTAAGTGTAACAGCATTGAACGGCTTGCTGTCATCGTAATTAACCACTAAATTCTTATTTATAATTTTATTGTAAACTATAGTCAAAACACTATCCTCCGCAGCAGTAAGGGAATTAAGCGTAAAGTGCTTAAACGAAAAATCAGAAAGAAATGACTCATTGCCCAATATTGTTTTGTCCATTCCGTAAATGCGTATATAATGTTCTGCCAACGTGGCTTTATTTCCATTAACTACATCTTTCTCCAGGAGGCTTTCTTTCAGCACCCGTCTCGATTGAATTAAGCTGGCAAAAAAGTTATTGTCATAATCACCGCCGGAACTTTTACTTCCTAATCCCAGTGAGGAAGCGAGTGACAGCGCTGAGTTAAGTACTGCCGAAGTTTGCGATTGCCCCTGCACTGTAAAAGCTGCGTTAGCTACATATTTTGTTCCGTACCATTTTGATAATGCTAATCCCAGTATTCCTCCAATAACAACAGCTATTAATATAATCCACCATCTTCTAAGTAGATAGAAGAACGACTTCTTTATACGATCACCTATTGCGACAAAGTCTATTTCAGTCTCGTCTTTATGGATAATTTGTTCACTCATTTATATCCGTATTTTTTCACTTTTATAATCTGGCAAGCAGGATGGCAAGTGTTGCAATAGCAGTAAGTTTTACTGTAATATTTTCAATCGTTGAATTCCAATCCACTTTATTCTTTTCTTCAAACGCACGCTCTTTCAAAGGTTTAATCGGCACAAAGACAGTTGCACCATTCTCTACCTTAGGATAAACATTGAATAACAAGAAACGATGACACCCTTTTACATTTTGTCCGCTGTTAATGGAATAAGTCATTACTCGTTTTGAATTTTTATCAAAACCTAATCCATACTTTTTGATATAAAATTTGGCTCTTTTTCCCTGTGTATATGGAACATTAATTTGATGCAGTGTGTCCACAAACGGAAAGCGGATACATCCTGCAAGTGTTACAATGTTCGTGGCTTTCGGAATGGTGATTAAATCACCTGGACGCAAAATAAAATCGTACTTGTTATTCGGTTTCTTTAATGCCCTGTCTAAATGCATCAGTACAAACCCCTTGTCTTCATTTTTTCTGTAGAGAATAGCATCTTCACCATAAGACCACTGTGTTAAACCGCCTGCCCGCTTAATTAAACTGCTGATTCGTTCCGTTTTATCAAGCATTGAATAAGTTCCGGGATAAAGCACTTCTCCATTGATAGTAACATTATCAGGACGCTTGTAATTTGCAACAGTTCTTACTACAATTTCATCGTACGGCTCTAATTTATAACCTGCTGCTGCTGCATCAATAGACAAGTCTTTCCCTATCTCCATACTTTGTACAATAACATGGATAGGTGTTACACTTTTATCTGCATCCGTTTTAATTACTCTGGAAATTTCAATTCTGTTATTTGCTGCCTCAGGCCTCAATCCTCCTGAATAATAGAGAATATCCTGTAATGTCATTCCTTCTCCAAACGGAAACTCACCCTCGCTTCTTACTGCTCCCGAAATTTTTACGGTAAACTCATTGGTGTAATTGTTCTTTGCAAAAAGATTTATTACATCCAGATTCTGTAACTGAAGATTATCCGGAGAATTTTTATCCTTTAATACATTCCCCGGGTTAAATGACAAATATTTTTTTGAAAAATCATTTTCATCTGTACGAATGATATAACCGCGGTCTAATAATGCATTCTTTTGCAATGGATTTTTTGCAAACAAATCTGAAAGTTTTTCCCCCTCAGTAAAAGAGTACTGTCCCGGTTGTACTACAGGCCCGTTGATTTTAACTAATGTTAACAATTGCTCAGGTAATGCATTGATAATAATATTATCTCCATTCTGTAACACAAAATCACCCTTTGCTTCTTTCAGACTATCTAACTTCAAATCAATTAAACGAAACTCGTTGCCAACATATCTTTCAATCTGAATACTTCCTGTGTAAGCTTTACTGGTAAGTCCACCGGCATAGCCTAACAGTTTCATCAGGTTTTCATTCTCAATCAATTCATATATATAGGGGCGAAGCACTTCACCTCCAATTTTAACATGCCGGCTAACAGGCGGAACAAAAATATAATCGTTGTTCTGTAAGAAATAATCTTCCTTCCCATCCGGGTTCAAAAGAAACTGGTACACATCCAGTGTCTTTGCAGTTTGTCCGTTTCGCTTTACATAAATCTTTCTCAGCGAACCTGTATTGGAAGGACCCTGAGCCGCCACCAATGCATTAAATACTGTATTGGTTGCCGGCATTGTAAAAGTGCCTGGGGTTAACACTTCACCTACAATATTCACCTGAATAACTCTTGAATAAGTCAGAATAATTTCAATCTGTGAATTTCTTAAATCTAAGAAAGTACCGAAGCGGCTCCTGACTAATGCCTGTGCATCTTTATATGTCAGTCCTTTTACATAAATCTTTCCTGTTTGAGAAGGAAAGATAGAGCCGGTTTCGTCCACTGTGTAAACACTACTGAAACTTGAATAGCCCCATACATTTACAGCAAGCTTATCTCCTACTCCGATGATGTAATTATCAGGAGCCTGCATATCAGAAGATTTATTGAATGTGCTGAGTATCTGATTTCTGAAATAGTCAATACCAAAAATATTTGAGTGGGGAAGTTTTTCCTCTTCCGGTTGCTGGGGCTGTACTTTCTTAATTATAGTATCGGATTGGTTGAGAACGATTACAGGTGTCTGTGTTTTTGTCTGAGCGCTTCCTGCCTGAATTTGTCCGGTATTGCCATTTTGCAGTTCAGGCAATATCTGATCAGTTGCGCTCTGAATCTGTTGAGGGGTTATTCCAAGCTGCTGGAGTTGAGGACTTTTTGAATTAATTAATGACTGAATAGTTGAAGGGGAAAGAATTTTAGAAGTGTCCTGACTAAAGGAAAACTTTATCATCAGGCAGAATATCAGGCAAAAACCCGAAAGCAATTTCATACAGTCATTTTAAGATTCGGACAAAAATAAAATTACTTTTCTCAAAATGAAAAGTGAGATATGAATATCAAATTAAAAACAAAAGGGCTGAACAGAAAGTGTTTCAGCCCTTTGGAACTCAGATAATACTATCTCTAAAATAGCGGAGCATAGACTCTCTTTTTTTCAGGGAATTTAACGCTGAATGAATACCGGAATTTTTGTTCTGAATTCGGTTTCAGTGATGGATTCCATGTCAACTTGCCGTTTTCAGCATCTACTGTTGCACCGCCTGCATCCTCTAATATTACTTCTATTTCACTATTTGCTGAAATAGGATATTGGTCAATAATCTTAACTGTAACAGGTTCGGATTTTGTATTCCTGATGGAAATGTCATAAGCAACTGTTTGTTTAAAGATGCTTCCAATAACCCGTTTCTTTGTAAAATCTTTTACCTTCTCACGCTTTACAATAATCTTTTTATCCCGCCCAAGAAAAATACTTAGTGTATCCTGTGTGTTATTCACATCTATATAACTCTGACCAACATAACTGCCTTCAAAGAAAATATTTGCATTACCCGGAAGCAGATTCAGTTTCTCCCATCCGCTTATCTGTGCAGTTAAGAACACATCATAATCAAATTTTGGAATAGTATAATACTCGTAATTAGAAGCAAGTTCGTAGTTCTGAATGCTTACAAGATGTGGTTCTCCATCAGATGGAATAGTACTGGGAATCGAAATATCAAACTCAGTTGCAAATTGAGTGTTACTTACGGAAGTATAGTTAGCGCTTGTTTCAGATATATCTTCATTCTTGCTCATTTTTTCTGTAACAGAAGGTGCATTACTCAATGATAATCCCTCCATTCTTTTGCCTCCGGTATTTCCATAGTAATAATCCATATACCATGTAGAAAATATGGGACCAACGGCTCCAAGCGTAGGATTGCCGGATGAGAGCTTTAATTTTACATTTCTCCAATCTTCATTTGTACTCTGCCATAATCTTGCTTTGTAGGTAATTTTTACATTACTTTTAATACTCTCACTGCGTAAGTCATATTCCGGACTCCACCCTGCAGTGTAAACAAAATAGCTAAGATTAAACTTAGCATTGAGCGGGTTATCTGAATGCACAGAAATCCATATTTCACCTTTTGGCTGCAACTGTTTTGCCTGATAATCGGCTAATTGCTTTGTAAGTCGTTGTTTTATTTCATTCAGTTTTGTTTCTGTTTCTTCTTCTGCCAGCAGTTTGGCTTTATTCTGGGTCATCATCTGAATGTAATAGTCATGGTATTGTTTCATTGTTTCAAAATTCATTCCGCTGTTTTGTCCTGTTACAGTTTGATTTGCTTCCAATAACTGAGTTTCTGATGTTAATACATCTTTTCTGTCCTGCACTTGTGCCAATAGTTTATTGACAACGTCTAATGAATCTTTCCATTTTTTAGTTTCAATATTCATTTCCGGTGACTGCATATAATTCATACGGTATTGAATAGACTGAATAATCAATTTACTGTCAGCAGAAACATTAATAGTTTGCTGATTCAAGTTTGCAGGTAAATTGGTAAAGATTACATCTGTTGTGCCGGTACTGATGTTTGCGGCTGCCTGGCGATTAATTTCTGCTCCGGTTAAATAGACTGTTACAGATGTTATCTCCGATTTTACTTCCATTTTCTTTTGAGCAAGGGCTGTAACATTAATCCATGCAAGAAGAGTAAGAACAATTAGCTTTTTCATAGCGTGTTGATTTTTTAGAATTATTTCTATAAAGATGTATTAATCAAAGAAACTCCATAAACATGATAATATATTCTTGTATTTAGTATTTCCCAATAGAGAGAAGCACCAGCGTACACGCCTCTTCCGTTTCAATTCCGTTTTCTGCAGCAAGTTCCTCAAATTCCTGATTCTCAGCACCGGGATTAAAAATGATACGCTTTGGCTTCAGATTAATGATGTGGTGATAATATTGCTTTTGGTTATCAGGACTAAGGTAAAGTGTTACAGTATCCACTTTCACATCGTCCGGGATTGATTTATGAATTTTGTTTCCATCAATTTCTCCTTCGGATCTTCCGACTAATATAACCGGATGTCCATGCTGCAACAGACTTTTCGCAGCAAGGAATGAATACCTGCCATGGTTAGTGGAAGCCCCCAGTACTAAGGTAAGTTTAACATTATTTGATATTTGTATCATTGACTACACTTTTAGTAAAACAAAATATACCTATAAATAGGTATAACTCTATGTGTATTCTAATCGTAGAAAAAGCACCAACCAAAACGTTTCTCATGGAAGTTTCTACACCTGAACGCATCAATAAAGAAAAAATTCCCAACTTAAAGTGTGTTTCATCAGAAGTGCTAAAATGCACTGAAGATTTTCTAAACCGCCGGCTAATGTTACAGCGAGCGACTCAACTCTCACACACTTTTTACACGAAGATAAAAATAACTTTTGAAACCACTGAAGGGGTAAAAGAAGTCTTCACTACCATTTGGGCTGTTACAGAAAAAAACATTATTCTGAAAGGAGGAGTTGCACTCCCTGTTTGCTGTATCAGGGAAGTAACGTTCGGATAAGTATCCGAAAACAATTTCAATATGCGCAAATATGAGAACTGCCTATAAAAAGAAAATGGCAGCGAAAAAGATTTTTACTGCCATTTCATTTGTTCTCAAATTGAAATCAATTCGTTTTTGTCGCTGAAGCCATCGGCGCTTTGGGTGTTGGGGCTACGCCCGCTTTCAGTTTCTCTTTATCTTTTGTTAAATCAATTACAATCGGAGTAGCAACAAAAACGGAAGAATATACTCCAAAACCAATACCTACCAGTAGTGCAAAAGAAAATCCGCGGATAACATCACCGCCAAAAATAAAGAGAATAAGAAGAACGAGCAGAACTGTAACAGATGTCATAATTGTCCGGCTTAGCGTACTGTTGATGGCATCATTAATCAGTGTCTTCATATCTGATGCCGGGTGTTCGCGCAAAAATTCACGGATACGATCAAACACAATTACCGTGTCATTCACTGAATAACCCATTACTGTAAGTGCAGCGGCCACAAATGTTTCATCTACTTCAAGTGTGAACGGGAGAACTCCGGAAAACAATGAATAAGCGCCCATAACTATTATCACATCATGCGCCAGCGCTATGATGGCACCCAACGCAAACTGCCATTTACGGAAACGTACCAGAATATACAGGAAAATACCTATGAGCGAAAAAATAATTGCTTTAACTGCACTTCTGCGTATCTCGTCAGAGATAGTAGGACCTACAAGTTGTGAAGATAGGATGTTTTTATCTCTGAACTGTTCATAAGTAACATTGGGATCAAGGAATCCCTTTACTCCATTATACAGCGCAACACTTGCAAGACTGTCTGTTTTAGTATCATGTTTGTCAACTAAAAACACACTGGTAATTTTTACTTTGTTAGAACCTCCATAAGTCTTTACGATGGGCGCTTCACCTTCCACTTTTTCAATTGCTGATCTGATATCTGTGGTATTTACAGGCTGGTCAAAACGAACGACATAAGAACGACCTCCTTTAAAGTCCACACCGTAATCAAACCCTTTTGTAAATACGGAAATCAAACTGATGAGAACCAGTGTTCCTGAAATTACATACGCATACTTTCTTTTCTTCACGAATTGGATATTCAAATGGTTGATCCTGGAAGGAGTTAGTGCCGTCGAAAATTTCATATCGCGACCTTTTCCACTCACCCACCAGTACATAATCAGATGAGCAAGAAATACGGCAGTGAATAGTGTAAGAATGATTCCAATGTTCAGTGTAGTTGCGTACCCTAATACCGGACCCAAGCCAAAATAGGCAAGAATAAGCCCCGTAATCAGCGTAGTTAAGTGTGTATCAAAAACGGCTGAATAAGATCGGTGATGACCATCATTGATTGCCTTAATCAGTGTTTTACCATGTGCCAATTCTTCTTTTATCCTTTCATGGATAAGCACGTTGGCATCTACAGCCATTCCCATTGTTAATACAATACCGGCAATACCGGCAAGGGTAAGCGTTGCACTGAGTGATGCAAGCACTCCGATAATAAAAAACAGATTTAGAAACAATGCAATATTTGCTACAATACCAGAAGTATTGTAATACATAACCATAAAAGCAAGGATGGCAATAAATGCAATGATTACCGACCTGATTCCTGCATGTATGGATTCCTCTCCGAGCGAAGGACCTACCAAGTCTTCTGCAACGATTTTTGCCGGTGCAGGAAGTTTACCTGCCTGAAGAATGTTAGCCAAATCTTTAGCTTCTTCAATTGTAAATCCTCCGGTAATAGATGAACGCCCGTTTGGAATTTCATTGATGACATTTGGCGCTGATTGTACATAATTATCAAGTACAATCGCAATGGACTTATTTACGTTTTTAGCTGTAAGATTTTTCCATACACGACCTCCTTCAGAACTCATAGTCATTGACACTTCCGGGCGGTTGTTCTGGTCAAAATCCTGACGGGCATTAACCACAGCATCTCCTTCAAGCGGAGCAGATTCTTCTCCTGCCGGTTTGCGAATGGCGTAGAGTACATAGCTGGATTGTGTGCCTTCATAAGGTTTTGCACTCCACAGGAATTTCACATCCCGCGGCAGTTCTGATTTTACAAAATCATAACTCAGATACTTATTGACTTTTGCGGTATCCTTACCAAGTACAATTCCCACAGAGGGTCCGGGAGCAATTTTTTGCTGACCGTCTTGCTCGTCTTTATATTGCGGTATATAAACATGAGCGAAGAATGGGTTTTCCGCTATTTGCTTTTTTGCTAATGCAGAGGAATCCGCATTTGGTGTACTGCTATTTACCAGATTGGAAAGTGTAGAATCTTTTGCTTTCGTGGAGTCATTCAACAGCGGATTACTCTCTGCTGTTAAGTTAGTTGTGTCTTTAGAAACGCCTTTCTCAGATTCTGACAGTCTTGCGCCGAGCGCCTTATTTACTCTTTCAAAATAAGGATAGATTTCCTGTGCAGAATAAGTTTCCCAAAATTCGAGTTTAGCGGATGCCTGTAATAGCTTTCTTACACGCTGTGGGTTGTCAACGCCGGGCAATTCCACCACTACCCTTCCGGTTGAAGGTTGTGCTGTAATATTTGGCTGTGTAACACCAAATTTGTCAATACGCGAGCGAAGAATATTGTAGGTGCGGTTGAATGCATCATCTGCTTGTGTTTTTATCACCGCCAAAACTTCTTCATTGGTAGAATTATACTTGATTTTATCAGCATTATCTTTTGTATTGAAGATGGCTGCAAGTCTGCCTGTGGGTGAAAGTTCTTTATATGCTTCTCCGAAAAGTGTTACATATCCTTTTTGTGACTCAATACTTTCATTTTTATCAGCAAGGTCTAATGCTTTCAGGAAAGTGGTGTCTTTATTATGGTCAGCTAATGACTGAATTAAATCACGCATGGAAACCTGCAGTACCACATTCATTCCCCCCTGCAAATCCAAACCAAGATTCAACTGCTGTTCTTTACATTTCTGGTAAGTGAATGAAGTTATTCCAATATTATAAACCACTTCATTAGAAACAGAATCAAGATATTGCTGTCTGTATTTTTTCAGTTCGCGATTAATAGAATCTTCAACTGCTCCTCTTTTAAACTTATCTGACGGAAGAACTGATTCTACTGTTTTTCCTTTCAGCACTATTAAATTGGCAAACTTATCTGCCCGCGACTCAATCCTGCTGGTAACAACATTAAAAGATAACTGGTATATACACACCAGAATCAACGCTATTGCAAAGAATTGAACAATTCCTTTACCTTTCATAGTTAATTTTTAAATTTTTGAGTTGCAAATATAGAAGGTTAAGTCAGATTTCATTAAAAGTTTTATACCTCTTAGTTCTTAATGTATTATCCCCTTCTCAATATATCAAATGATTAAGTTTTTCAGTGACGCAGTTTTTTCGATTGGATATACGACTGATATTTAAAAATTTATTTTGGCAAGTAATTAACTCCCAATTAAAATATTTAATTACATTGCAAGCATACACACTGCCTCAATGTCTTATCAATCTGTTATACGCCGTAGGAGGATAATGAATTTTCTGAAAGTCATTATAGGACTGACTGTTGCCGTGTTGATAGTGATCTACGGTGAAGCAGGATTAAACGGTCTGCTCGACTTTCTTGGTCTTTAATTCAGTGAAGGATCTTCCGGAAGGTTGCCTAATAGTTTATATTTTCCTCCCATATCTTTCAGTACAGTTCTCCATAACTGACTCCCTTCATCAGTAAAAATAAAATCAGCTTTTGCATTACTGATAATCCATGTTTTTTCAGAAATCTCTGCTGCTAACTGTCCCTTTTCCCATCCGGAGTAGCCAAGGAAGAATTTTATTTCTTCTTTAGAAATCTGTTTAGTATCCACCAAAAATTTCAATTGTTCAAAATCGCCTCCCCAAAAAACTCCTTCGAAAACCTCCTTACCTCCGCTAAGAATATCGCCGCGTGTATGTAAAAAGTGGAGAGTGTCTGCCTGCACCGGTCCACCAAGATAAAGGCGAGCATTAAATTCGGGAAAATCCTGAATTGCCTGATTTAGTTTTAAATCAAGCGGCCTGTTTAATACAAATCCAAAGCTGCCTTCGTCATTATTTACACAAAGAAAAATTACAGTAGAGCGAAAATTATCATCCGGCATAAACGGCTCTGCGATTAACAAACTTCCAGCTTGGGGATTTTTGAATTCCATAGGGTAAATTGAGTGGCTAAATTAGGACTTTTACTTGCATAGGACAAATTGCCTGTAAAAAGAAATATTAACTGAACAGTTGTTGTAACACTTTATTTCTATCGTTACTCCTTTCATACAAAATCAATCTATCGCTCTATTCAGGAATAAGATGAAGGGTGAAAGTTCTTTTGCCATTTTTAGTATCTCTTTTAAAAAATCGGGACCTGTTACAGTTTTATCACTAATATAATCTGCACCATAGATAAAACTTTTATACTTCAGGTATTCAATAGCCGGATTATCTTCCGTATAGGATTGAGGATTTTTTTTCAACTTATCGTCATAAGGCTCTTTAAACATTTTTATAAACGATTTCTTCTCTACAATTTTTTTGTACTCATTGAAATTGTAATCTATTTCTTGCCTTATCTTGTTTAACTCTTCCGGCTCCGGGTGCCAGATTCCACCTCCGAAAAATGAATTTCCTCCCGGCTCAATGTGAATGTAATAACCGGCAAACTTTGATTTTCTTCCTCCTTTCTGAATATTGGCAGAAAGATGTACTTTGTATGGAGTTTTGTTTTTACTGAATCGTAAATCCCGATAAATACGATAGACGCATTTAGCAGCCTCCAAGTCGCCTATTGTTCTATCTATTTTATTTAATTCTTTAATCAATTCCGAAATGAACACGATAAAATCATTCCTGATTTTTTCATACTCCGGTTTATGTTTATCGAACCATACCCTATTGTTATTCTTTTTTAATTTACCCAGAAATAAATGTGTTCTCTGATGAAGTTGTGCCGGCATACATGAATTTTATACCTGCCAAAAATAAATATTACAACAATTCACTCAGGCAATAAAAAACAGTTTAAATGTTTTACCTTTGAAGCCCGTAACTAAATCTGTGCATTATGACCAAATATATTTTCGTTACGGGCGGCGTAACTTCTTCACTCGGAAAAGGAATTATATCAGCATCTCTCGCCAAGTTGTTGCAGGCAAGAAATCTAAAAGTTACTATTCAGAAATTCGACCCTTATATTAATGTGGATCCCGGAACGCTTAACCCTTATGAACACGGCGAATGTTATGTTACTGATGATGGCGCTGAAACGGATTTAGATCTCGGACATTATGAACGATTTCTGAATACCCCCACTTCACAGGCAAATAATGTTACAACCGGAAGAATTTATCAAACTGTAATTAATGCTGAGCGAGAAGGGGCTTACCTCGGAAAAACAGTACAGGTGATTCCGCATATTACCGATGAGATTAAAAGACGAGTACTTTTATTAGGTGAAGAAGGTAATTACGATGTTGTGATTACTGAGATAGGCGGAACGGTAGGCGATATTGAATCGCTCCCTTATGTTGAAGCGGTGCGGCAATTGAAGTGGGAACTGGGACATAATAACTGTTTAGTTATTCATCTGACCTTGATTCCTTATCTGCGCTCTGCTAAAGAACTGAAAACAAAACCTACACAACATTCAGTAAAAGTATTATTAGAATTGGGTGTGCAACCCGATATCCTGGTCTGCCGGACGGAATATCCGTTGTCACAGGAACTAAGGAGAAAAGTGGCATTGTTCTGTAATGTTACAACCAATGCAGTGGTTGAAAGTATTGATGCAGAAACCATCTACGATGTGCCGCTGCTGATGCTGAAAGAAAAATTAGATAAAACTGTTTTAAGCAAGCTGAAAATTATTTCCAAAGAAGAACCTAACCTTGATAAATGGAAAGAGTTTCTTGGCAAACTGAAAAACCCAACATCGGAAGTGCGCATTGGTTTAGTCGGGAAATATGTAGAACTTCAAGATGCTTACAAATCCATTCTTGAATCATTCATTCATGCCGGCGCTTTCAATGAAACTAAAGTAGTGATAGAAAATATTCATGCCGACCATTTGAATGATTTGAATGTTCATGCAGCTCTTGGCCACCTGAACGGTGTGCTTGTAGCACCCGGATTTGGCGCTCGCGGATTTGAGGGAAAATTAGCTGCGATAAAATATGTGCGCGAGAATAATATTCCCTTCTTTGGTATTTGTTTGGGTATGCAGGCATCCGTAGTGGAATTTGCACGAAATGTTTTAGGTTGGAAAGATGCCAACAGCACTGAATGTGAGCCCAACACCTCCTATCCTGTTATTGATATGATGGAGGAACAGAAAAAAATTACTATGAAGGGAGCTACTATGCGGCTCGGCGCTTATAAATGTGTACTGAAAAAATCTTCTAAATCTTTTGCAGCATATAATAAGTCAGAAATTTTTGAACGCCACCGTCATCGCTGGGAAATGAACAATAAATATATAGCAGACTTTGAAGCGGCAGGTCTGCTCGCAGTAGGTACTAACCCTGAAAATGGGTTAGTAGAAGTGGTAGAGTTAAAAAAGCATCCTTACTTCGTAGGTGTGCAGTTTCATCCTGAATTAAAATCAACCGTTGATAATCCGCATCCTCTGTTTATCCGGTTTGTTCAAGCCGCTTTGGAAGATATGCGTCGGCGATCGAACAAGAGTAATCAACCAAAACCTGAAAACGTACCTGTCTTCTCATAAAAATAAAAAAGTTGGAAAGTCCGCGTTATTAGTTACTGAGCCGACTGATTTTTCTCCTGTAACGCTTTCAATATTTCTTCCGGTGATTTGCCAAGGTTCTGCAACTCAATTTTTATATCGCGACTAAGCTGTGGATTCACTTCTGAATATTTCTGCAAGTACAATTCATATTTTTTAGCAGCAAGTTGATAATCGTGAAGAAGATTATTATAAATAAATCCCTGCATGAAAAGAGCTGTACTGCTTTGCCGCGCATCGGGGTATTCTTGTTGAATACGATCGAGTACTGCAATGGCTTCATTATACTTTTCCTGCTTCTGATAAATGATACCAACTTCAAGTAAATACTTTGGCGAAAGTGTATCAGCAGGATATTTGCTTATAAATTGATTTATGTTTGCAATAACCCGTTCTGCTTTTTGCGGTTCAGGTTTTGCAAATGCTACAGACCGGTTGATGCTGTCCAGTTGATTATCAATTTTAGTGGAAATTTTTTCACGGGTTTGACAGGAGAAAAATAAAATTGAAAAACCCAGAAGAATGAATAAACTTTTTTTCAAGTTGTAATTTTTTAACAATGTCAAATGTAATATTTAATCGTTTTTATTTCAGGAACCATATCAGTCAAAACAAAATCTCTGTGTATAATAAGAAGATGTATCACTTCGTCCGGCATAGTTATTTATTTTTCTGGTTGACGGCTTGTCTTTTATTTTTTTCCTGTTCCAATAAAATCAGTTACACCTTGCTTTCTCCTGACAAGATGGTAACCGATTCATCCTTATTAAAAACTTACGGTAAGAGTCCATGCAATGATTACCGCAGCTATATTCCTGATTCACTTCATCCGGAATTTATACCAATGCGTTATGTACGGGTTAATTTCCATTTTATGCGCATGAGTGACAGCAGTGGTAATTTCAATTATCAGCAGGGAATACAGTATGCAAATGACTTGCTGTGGAATGCCAACCAACGATTAGAGAAAAATGAAAAAATGCTTTTGCCGCTTCGTAATAATAATCCTGCTTACCCTATCCGGTTTCGGTATATTCTTGCTCCTGACACAAGTGTAACAGGTGACATCGGTATTTATTTTCATGATAATGACTCACTTTATACTTTCAACAAACAGGGAAGAGCAAGAAATATTGAAACCTCTGCACAGTTTGACCGCTATGGAGTACAGAAAGGGAAAGTGATTAATATTTTTCTGATGGAACATCCGAAAGATAGTATCACCTCCAAAACTTACAATGCTACTGGCGATGGCATTGGTGCAGGCAAATGGGTTAAACTTTCTGCCGGCTATCAGAACTCTATTTTTAAAACTGCCGGTGGACAAGACTCCATTTCACCACAGGCATGGCGGTTTGCATCCTTGTTTAATCACGAACTTGGTCATTGCTTCGGACTGTCACACACATGGAACACAAATGATGGCTGTGATGACACACCACTGAATCCAGGATGCTGGAACTGTTCTGATTCTCCTAAGTGTGACACCACTTGTTCAAATAATGTTATGGATTATAATGCTTGCCAGTGTGCTTATTCACCCTGTCAGCTTGGAAGAATTGAAATGTATTTTGCAAATAAAAAAAGTGTTTCATCTCAAATGCTCCGTCCGGACTGGTGCAATCTGAATCCTGATGAATACATCGTTATACAGAAAGGAGAAAAGATTATTTGGGAAGGGAATAAGGACTTGGGAGGAAATATTCGAATTGAAAATGGCGGCTCTCTTACTATCCGGTGTAACATATCTATTCCTGAGAATGCGTCTGTAACAGTTGAACCCAACGGAGAATTGATTCTGGCAGGAGGAAAAATATATAACTCTTGCAGTAAGGAATGGAAGGGAATTTATGTTCCGGTAAGAAGGAAAGAGTGGTTACCTGTGACAATAAAAAAATCTCCGGGTAATGGAATTGAGAACATAAAATTACCGAATCCATAATCTGTGTTTGCTTTATATCTTGCGCCATCTTTTACCTGTGTCGAAAATTAAAAATTCCGGCTTTACCCAAAATGACCATCTGACAGCGTTCCTGCTGGCTATGGCATCTCTTCTCCTTCTGTTTAGCTTTCAAAGTGAAATGCAGGAAGGCGACTCGCTCAGCTTTGCTTATGATATAAGCGTTGGAAAAGGAATGGCACATCCGCACCATCTTCTTTTTTCACCTATTGTTTGGCTGATATTTAAAGCGGGAGGATTATTCATCAGCGATTTTACTGCAATGGGTGCGGCAAAGGTTCATAATATTCTATGGGGGAGCGCAGGTGTTACACTTGCCTATTATACAGGCAAAAAAATATTCGGTTATCGTTATGCTGCCGTTCTGCTGAGTCTGAGTATGCTCATTTCACTGCATTACGAAATATTTTCAACAATATGCGAAGTCTATATTCCGGCTATGGCATGTACAATTGCTGTCTTTTATTTCAGCACAACTGCGGAGGGAGTTATATCAAAAAGGAACAGTCTGCTTGCTGTCGTTTTTCTATCCTTTGCCATTCTTTACAATCAGGCAAGCATACTGATAGTACCGGCTCTGATACTTTACTATTACCTTGTTAACAGGAAGGGAATTTTACATATACTGATTGCCGGAGTTTTAATATTACTCCTTTACATTGCAAGTTATTCCTTGCAGGAGAATAATATTTCCGTTACAGGATTTATTAAATTCGTGTTTGCCTATCTGGTAAATGCCGAACCTGAATGGGGAACTACTTCCAACTTCAGTGTAAGAGGTTTTTCTCAGCTTCTGCATAGCCAACTTTCAGTGATAGTTAAGATAGGAGATAATATAAACAGTAATCCTGTGTTTGCTTTTGGAGCATTCATGTCAGTTGCTTTCCAGTGGCATATCATTCAATGTTTTAAAACAAAACATTTCAGAAGGTTAAGAATATTACTGCTATCATGGATTCTCTCCTATTACATTTTTATTCTCTGGTGGACTCCCGGTTATGAATTGCTGATTCCAATGATTTTCCCTGTGCTGCTGCTATTTACATGGGTGGTTGCTGATTTGATAAATATTATTATTGAAGGTAAGTATTTTCCTTTTGAAAAATTTGTGTTAGGATTTGTTGTTGCTGTTACAGTTTATCTGCTGATAAGAGTTTGGACAATCAATTATCCTGAATTTGTCCGCTATCATAATAGTCCTGACCCGGCAAGGTTGGAAGCTGATTGGGACATGAAAAATATTGAACCCGGCTATCAGATTATTCAGGGTTATGGTCCCCAAATCGGATTACTCTATTACCATCATTATCATGAAACCATTGAAGTAAACAGATTCCTCTCTTGTTTTTTCTTTAATGAGAAAATGGAAGATTATTTAAAGCTTAAACCCGGCAAAGGAAGGTTAATTCCTATTTGGTATCTGAACCCGTACTACGAGCATGGAAATGTTTCAGGAATAAAACAGCCAAAAGACTGGATGAATTTCTTTAACTATCTGTTTGACTATGAAGAAATAAATGGCGACAGTATTCGCATGAACAGATGGACATTAAATACTCCTGACAGCAGTCAACATTCACTTCTTCCTTTAATACGGATTTATCCGGAGAGAAAGATATTTCCCTCCTATCATTCCTTTATGCAACAATTGGATTCAACTGTTATTGCGAACAAACTTGATAAAGTGAATGTTTATACTGATATGCTTTCAAAATAAGTTACAGTAACAGCTAATTAATAATTCTGTTCTTGTCAATCAATTCTTATTTTTATTCTTAAATTCTCACTCTTATGCGCACTCTTAAGAACATTGTCATAGGCTTGTTTGTGATTATTATAGTTTTGTTTCTTATTTCGTTTTTTCTTCCTTCAAAAGTTCATGTTGAACGAAGTTCTGTGATTAATGCAACGCAGGATGCTGTTTTTAATGAAGTGAATGATTTGAAAAAGTGGAAAGGATGGACGCCTTATCATCAGACCGGTTCAGATGTTAAGATCAATTTCGGCGACACTACTTCCGGAGAAAATGCTTCCTATACATGGACATCAAACAGTAATCAATCTGACAATGGAAGTGTAAAAATTATAGAAAGTACCCCCAACCGTTCTATAACTGCTCTTATGAACTTTATGGGACAAAATGGGATTCTGTGCCGATTCAGATTTGATTCTTCTGATGGTACCACTCAAATGAAATGGTCAATAGAAGCTAACATGGGCTGGAATCCTTTACAAAAATTTTTTGGATTAACCCTGGATAACTATTGGGCTGCTTATTGTGAAAAAGGAATGAAGAATTTAGATAGTGTCTTAATTAATCGCCCTAAATCCATTCCCGAAATTTTTACTTCACCGGATACTACTGCAACGGGAAATTAACAAGTTCATGAAAAAATATTCTTCTTTTTATTCTACTCTTTCTTAATTTTATATTCTACTAAAATCAACACCATGAAAAAGAAAACAAAAAAAAGTGCGCCCAAAAAGAGGACAGTTTCTAAAAAGTCAGCAAAGAAAACTGTGACTAAGAAGTCTTCTGCAAAAACAAAAACTAAGGTAAAGGAGAATAAGAAGAATTCACAAAAAGCAAAAAAGAAATCTGTAAGCAAACCGGCAAAACATGTTGCAAAAAAAGTTGTAAGAAAAGCAGTTACAAAAAGTACAAAAGCAAAAAAGCAAATCAAGTCAACAGTAACATATCCTTCCAGAACTGTAACACCTGCTTTGAAAAAGGGTAAGAATATAGAAGTTGAACTGATGAAAAAGTCCGGTTTAAATATTGAGGCAGAACAAAAGGGAATCAAATCTCCAAAGAGCGCTGATATTACAAAAGAAGAGTTTGATGTCATTCGTGATGATGAAGAGTTGAAAGATAGAGCGTGGGATGCGGATATGAGCGGCGAAGACCTTGATGTGCCTGGTTCAGAACTCGATGATGATATGGAAGACCTCGGCTCTGAGGATGAAGAAAACAATCCTTACAGCATCGGTGGCGACCGTCATGAAGATTTGGATGAGAATAAGGATTTAGGAAGATAGTCTGTTGGCTGTTTCTTATATCAAATAAGTAAAACTTCCGGTTATCTTATATTAAGTTATAAGCTTAGGGCGAAGTGTTTTTCCTCTGCTTCTTAGTGTTACAAATAAACCGTCATTCAAGTATTGAATAGAAAGGTGAGCTTAGTATTTTGTAATTCCAACTTACTGTTATATTTATCAGAGGTTATTATTGAAATGCTATATGGAATACTTCTATGACTTAAAAAATAATCGCTCTCTTTCAGAAGAGGAAGCAAAGAAGCGTTTGCAAATAGATGGGTACAATGAATTGCAATCCGCTAAGCCAAAATCTGTTTTCAGAATAGTTCTTGAGGTGGTAAAAGAACCTATGTTTCTGCTGCTGGCTGCCTGCGGAACACTTTACCTCTTACTCGGTGATGTTGGTGAGGGAATAATGCTGATGGCTTCCATAATCATCGTCATAATTATTACATTTTATCAGGAAAAAAGAAGTGAGCGTGCATTAGAAGCATTGCGCGATTTGTCCAGCCCGCGTGCTTTGGTAATACGGAACGGAGAAGAAAAAAGAATTTCAGGGCGAGAAGTAGTACCCGATGATTTAATTCTGTTACAGGAAGGAGATCGGGTTCCGGCAGATGCTGCATTGATTGATTCGCTCAATTTAAGAATTGATGAATCGCTGCTGACAGGCGAATCGGGTTCCGTTCGTAAATCGCATTGGGATGGAAAGCAACAATTTGTTTTTCCGGCCGGAGAGGATTCCCCTTTTGTTTTTTCGGGAACATTGATTGTGCAGGGGCATGGTATTGCAAAAGTATTGGCAACCGGTCAGCATACGCAGCTTGGAAAAATCGGCAAGTCATTAGATACCGTAATGCATGAACCTACGCTGTTACAGAAAGAAACAGGGAGAATCGTAAAAACACTTTCCGTACTCGGGCTGGGTGTTTGTATTCTGCTTACCATCGTTTAC
>CAYRJA010000004.1:0-19847 GCA_964424455.1 uncultured Bifidobacteriaceae bacterium | reverse complement strand
CACCCGCGAAGACTGGCTGAATGGAATCCTCACCGGACTTTCTCTGGCTATGGCAATGCTACCTGAAGAATTTGCTGTGGTACTTACCATTTTCATGGCTATGGGCGCATGGAGAATATCGAGAAAGAATGTACTAACCCGTAAACCTTCTGCCATTGAAACGCTTGGCTCTGTTACAGTTCTGTGTGCCGATAAGACCGGAACACTTACAGAAAATAAAATGACTGTGAGAAAACTTTTTGCCAATAACAAGTTTGTGACTGTATATGAATCGAAAAACGAAGAGTTAGAAGAAAATTTTCACTCTTTAGTTGAATATGCCATTCTTGCAGGTCAGAAAAATCCTTTCGATCCAATGGAAAAAGCTATTCAACGGTTGGGAGAGATTAAACTGGCAGGTACAGAGCATTTACACAGCGACTGGCAACTGCTGAGAGAATATCCCTTATCAGCAGGGCTGCTTGCCATGTCACATGTGTTTCATGAACCGGATAAGAACAAATATCTGATTGCATCGAAAGGTTCACCGGAAGCTATTGCCGATTTATGCCATCTCGACAAGCAGACCATTCATGAACTGAGAAAAAATATTTCACTTCTTGCCTCAGAAGGACTGCGGGTTCTCGGTGTGGCTAAAGCTCATTTTTCTCCTTCCGAATTGCCGAAAGAACAACATGATTTTGAGTTTGAGTTCATCGGTTTAGTCGGACTGGAAGACCCGTTGCGCGATACAATTACGGACGACCTGAAATCCTGTTACGAAGCCGGTGTCCGTGTGATAATGATAACAGGAGATTATCCTGTTACAGCACAAACCATTGCCCGGCAAATGGGGTTAAAGAATCCGGAGCAGGTGATTACCGGTCAGGAGTTGAGCGAGATGAATGATCTGATGCTTCAGGAAAAAATCCGTACAACAAACATTTTTGCACGTGTTGTACCTGAACAAAAATTAATGATTGTAAACGCACTAAAGGAAAACGGCGAAATCGTAGCCATGACCGGCGACGGCGTAAATGATGCTCCTGCACTGAAAGCTGCACACATCGGTATTGCCATGGGGCAGCGGGGTACGGATGTTGCACGCGAAGCATCTTCTCTTGTTTTACTCGATGATAACTTTTCTTCCATTCTTTCTGCTGTCAGAATGGGAAGAAGAATTTATGAAAACATGCAAAAGGCAATGGGTTATATCTTTTCTGTTCACATTCCGGTAGCCGGATTAACCCTGATCCCGGTTTTATATTTAGGAATGCCTGTTATTCTTTTTCCGCTGCACATCGCCTTTCTTGAGTTGATTATTGATCCTGCTTCTTCTCTGATTTTTGAAGGAGAAGATGAAGAAAAGAATATAATGAAGCGTCCTCCGCGAAAAGCAAGCGATCCGGTATTTAACATCAAAAGAATTCTGTTCAGTGGAGCACAGGGAACATTTGTTCTGTTGGTTTCTTTGGCTGTTTTTTTTATTGCTACAAAACTACATCGATCTGAAAATGAAGCGCGCACATTAACTTTCACTACATTAATTGCGGCAAACCTTGGATTAATTCTTATAAACCGTTCCTGGTCGTACACCATTATTGAAATGTTCCACAAACCCAATCCGGCTGTCAAGTGGGTAATATCCGGCGCTGTATTTTTTCTTGTTACAGTTCTTTATGTTCCTCTCTTCCGCAAATTGTTTCGATTAGATTTACTTCCCGTCAGCGATTTGATGATTTGTGTTGCCGCAGGAGCATTCAGTATTCTTTGGTTTGAAATAATGAAATTAATCAGAAGAAAAATGAACCATACAATTCTCTAAAATCTTTCCCATGATACAGATTCCTACTACACCTGTTCCGTTGAAAAACTACCGGAGAGCTTCCCTGCTTGCAATTCTTCAATATGTTATTTTGATTTCCATTATTTTATATTTTGGAAGAGTACTTTTTATTCCTCTGAGTTTTTCCCTTCTTATAAGTTTTATTCTTTATCCTTTTTGCAAATGGATGGAAAAGAAAAAAATCAGCCGTACGATTGCAATTTCTGTTTCTATCTCTGTCATTACTATTCTTATTGCAGCCATTTTTTACCTGCTCTTTATACAAGCCGCAGCATTTTCTCATGAGTGGGATAATCTGAAAGCAAAGCTTGCCGAAACTTACAGTCAATTTACTGTTTTCTTTACCGGGCAATTTGGATGGTCAAAAGATCAGCAATTGATATTATTGAGAAAAATAGCAGGCGGATCCGGAAGTCAGATTCTTCCGCTGATACGCACAATGGTGTATTCATTGTCCGAAACATTATTCTTGTTTTTTCTGATTCCAATATTTTCAGCGTTGATATTATATCATCGTCAGCGATTAGTGAATATACTTTACCGACTCTTTCCTGAAGAAAAGAAAAATATGATAGATGAAGTTCTGATTGAATCCATTCATGCTTATTACAACTTCATCAAAGGAATGTTGCTTGTGTATTTTATCGTAGGAATATTGAACAGCATCGGACTGGTAATCATAGGAATACCTCATCCTTTCTTCTTCGGATTTGTGGCTTCAATTCTCACCTTCATTCCCTACATCGGGATTATTGTGGCTTCACTGCTGCCGATTACTGTGGCGTGGATTACTTATAGTTCCATTTGGTATCCGCTTGGAGTAATCTTAGTCTTTTCTGTTGTACAGGTCATTGAAGCAAATATCATATTCCCTTTTGCCATCAGCAGCCGTTTAAATCTCAATACTCTTATGGTGCTTATCGCAATAATTGCAGGCGGAATACTTTGGGGTGCAGCGGGAATGATTTTATTTATTCCCTTCATTGGAATATTGAAATTAGTTGCTGACCGGATTGAGAAGCTAAAGACAATTTCTATATTACTGGGTAAATAATGTAAACCCTAAAAGCAGTTCTTATTCTTCTAACAGTTCATGCCTTGCAAAAGTAGAGGATTAGAAGAATCCTGCACATGCGAAACACAATTGGTTGATATAAGTACTCCAGTTCTGTTACCGGCTGCTCTACTTCTTTCATTGTCTATTATATCGTGTAAAATTATTATCAATTTCCGGACACAACTCTATACCAACTCTCTCAAAAATATCAAGTAGTTGATGTTAGAAATACTGCAAGAGTTGCAGCGACCACTCTGAAAGACTTCTCTTTTACAGTCGTTACTGCTTTAGCAACAGATTCGTAAATAAGAATTCTAAAAGGAATATCATTTTCCGGAATTGAATTTAATCAACTCACTCCAGTCAATTACTCCGTCTTTACAAAACTGTGGGTGTATGAATAATTGCAGGGATTACTTATGCCACAGGCATAAGAGCTTGGTAAAAATCCAATATAGATACTCCTGGAGCGTCCCGAAGGGACGCAATAACCTTCTCGTTCAAGTTATTACCAAGCCTTTGCTCCTACGGAGTAATATAATTGTTGCTGCAAATATTCATACACCCAAAACTGTTGTGAAAACTCAAAGGTTAATTGATTTATTATTTTTGAATACGCAAATAAAAATTCTTCATTTTTTTGCTTTGCCTTGTATCCTATTGGTTCAATTATTCCAACATATAAATTTTCATCGCCAGAAATTAATTCCCAGAATCTTTGACCACATAATTTTAAATATCCTCCACTTTTTTCTGGCTTCTTATCTCTGCCAAAACAACAACCATTAACAGCGATAATCTTTTTCTTTGTTTGACTTGACAGTGTCTTTTTTGCATTTGCAACATTAATGGAAAGTTTGTTTTAATTTCTTTCATACCGGTTCTATTTCAGTACATTCAAATGCATCATTCATAGCACATTCGATATTTCCAATTTCAAATTTTTCTTTTCTTCTGTCATTATCAGTAGAAATATCCTCGATGTTGCTCGTATAAAATTCACAAAAGCGTTTTGCATCTCTTGATGTTTTAGCATTAATCGTCACAATGAAATTTTTTGTTAAAACCACTTGAAATGTTTTCATATTCTTTTAGTTTTAAAATTACTCTTATGTCTGTAAAGAAAATATTCTACAAGTTGTGGTATGAACTTACATTTATATGGATGCAGCCGATGGTCATGCTTTGTCGCCCACTCGCTTGCTGCTTTTATTGTCAGTAATTCGTCTGTCGCTATCATTGACACTATTGTCAAGTTACACAAAGGTAATTTTTTTGTCGGTCATGCCGGTCGTAAATTGTCAAACATTTTGCACAAAGTCAGTGTCAAATATAGTTGCAGGAAAAATCAGGATAACAACTGCTGCTTCCAATCCTTTGAACCCAATTGTGGAAAAAGAAACAGATAGCAGACAACTGAAAAAATTAATTTCGCCGGTCTGAAATAATTTATTTACTCCTCCCTGATGAATATGTTGGATGTACTGCTGATTGTACTGGTTGTCGCTGCGTGTATTCAGTTCTTTTATTTTCTATTCTTCTTTTTGCGTGTGTCATGGTACCGGAACAAAACCCCAAAATCCATTCCGCTTTCACCTGTTACAGTTATCATTTGTGCGAAAGATGAAGCGACCAATCTTTCCAAAAACCTTCCTGCGATTCTTGAGCAGGATTATCAGAAATATGAAGTGCTTGTTGTGAATGACAACAGCGTAGATCAATCGCTCGATATACTTTATGATTTATCCTTCAAATATCCACACCTTACTATCCGTGACTTAAAACAGGAATCAAGGGTTCTGCTTGGAAAAAAATATGCGCTCACTATTGGGTTGAAAGCGGCTAAGTACGACATCGTAATGCTTACCGATGCAGATTGTGTTCCTTCTTCTAAAAGCTGGCTGAAAGAAATGCGGCTGAAGTTTGAAGAGAGTAAGGATGTGGTACTCGGTTATGCTCCTTACAAAAAAATTCCGGGATTACTGAACAAGTGCATCCGTTACGAAACTTTCTGGAGCGCAATGCAATACCTTTCATTCGCTATGGCAGGCATACCTTACATGGGCGTAGGAAGAAATCTTGCTTATCGCAAAAAACTTTTCTTCGATAAGAATGTGTTTGCTAAAAACATGCACCTTGCCAGCGGTGATGATGATTTGTTTATTAATGAAGTAGCAACTGCACGCAACACAAAAGTTCAGTTAAGCAAAGAAAGTTTTGTACTGAGCGAACCAAAGAAAACATGGGATGAATGGTTTCATCAGAAGCGCCGCCATCTTACCACCGGAAAACATTACCGGCTTATTCATCAGTTTTTATTAGCTGTATTTCACTTGTCACACATTGTGTTCTATTTAACATTCATCCTGTTGATAGTTTATGACACACGCTATGAAGAAATACTTGTTATATTTGGTTTTCGCTATCTGTTCATGCTTCTGATTTTTTACCCTGCTATGAAGCGATTGAATTCGCTTGATTTATTTTTGTGGTTCCCGCTGATGGACTTGCTGCTGAATCTGTATTATATTGTAATGAGTCCTTCTCTTTTTAATAAAAAAACTACTACATGGAAGTAACCTCCAAAACAAATCCTATGGACAAGTTTAACGAAGGCAACTCTAATTTTTCTCCCCGCGCCAAGGAAGATTTTGATTTGGTAAAAAAAGCTATTGATGAAAATGACCAAAACGCCTACGCCAAACTCTTATCGCGCTACAGGGATTCTATCTATTTCATGGTGTTGAAAATGGTTCACGACCATGATGATGCCGAAGATTTAACTATTGAAGCGTTTGGAAAAGCATTCAGTAATTTAGATAAATACAGTCCTGATTTTGCATTCAGCACATGGCTCTACAAAATTGCACTGAACAATTCCATTGATTTCATCCGCAAAAAACGATTGGAAACCATGTCACTTGACGAGCATAGCGAAACGGAAAGCGGTGATGTTATCAGTATAGAAGTGCGCGCCGCTACGCTTGATCCGGAAGAGAAATATATTAAAGAACAACGCGCCAAACTGATGCGCGAAGTGATTGAGAAGCTGAATCCAAAATACCGGATGCTGATAGAGCTTCGCTTCTTTGATGAATTATCCTATGAAGAAATAGCAGAGAAAACCAATCTGCCACTGGGCACGGTAAAGGCGCAACTCTTTCGCGCAAAAGATTTACTCTATGAAATTCTTGCGCCCAAGCAAGGAAGATATTAGTCTTTAACTTTACCGGGTTAAACAAGCATTCATTACTAACTCTTCAATATATTTTATTTACCCATAACGGTAATAAAATTTTCATAGTTAAATTTCAAAAAATCTTCAGCGTATCTCTTATCGTGATTTAATAAATCACCTACCTTTCAGTTTTAAATTCAGGATGTCAACTGTTACTATACCTCAAACCGGATCTGTCATCATGTTTATTGACATGAACAGTTTTTTTGCATCCTGCGAACAACAGGTGAATTACTATTTGCGCAATCGTCCGGTGGCAGTGTGTGTATATCCGGGTAAATACGGTTGCGTAATTGCCCCTTCTATCGAAGCAAAAAAGAAAGGAGTGAAAACAGGAATGAGATTGAACGAAGCTATTCAGTTGTGCCCCGAACTTGTTCCTCTGGAAACAAATCCTGTACGTTACAGAGAAATTCATGTGAGCATTATGAAATTGCTGCGTGGCTATTGTGAAGAAGTTTATCCGAAAAGCATTGATGAGGCAATTATAGATTTTTCTAACTACCGGCTGGTGTATAAAGATTTTATCAAGCTGGCACAGGAAATTAAATTACGAATCCGAAATGAAATCGGTGACTGGCTGAAATGCTCCATCGGAATAGCGCCTAATGCGTTTCTTGCCAAACTCGGCACAGAACTTCAGAAGCCCGATGGACTGGTTTGCATCTTTCCTGAGAACATAGACAATGTACTTGCAAAACTTCAACTGACCGATTTGCCCGGAATTGCCAAAGGGTTGTCCCATCAATTGATTCATGCCGGAATAACTACACCGCTCCAGTTGCGCCATACTCCCGCTGAAAAAATAAAGTCTGCTCTTAAGAGCATCATCGGTATTCACTGGCACTACCGGCTGAATTTCAAAGAAGTGGATATTGACTTTCACGAATACAAAACCATGCAGGCAATGCGTCAGGTGTCGGCTTCTCAGCGATCTTCATTAAAGACTCTTGAAGAGCTTTTGGTATCATTATGTATGACGCTGGAAAAACGATTAGTCAGGCAACAGGTACATTGCAAAGAAGCGGATGTATTCATCCGCTATGAGAATGATAAAGCATGGTCGCAGAAAATTTCATTTAACGCTCCTTTGCAGGATGGAACTGATTTGCTAAACAGCATCAAGTTGCGAATGAAGAAATTTGAAGAACTGTATCATTCCGGCGCTCTGCTTAATACAAACATTACAGCTATTGGTGTTACAGTATGCCGGTTTGTTTCATCCGATATGCTGATGCTCGATTTATTTGAAAATAACGTGCGCAAAGAGAAACTTCGTCAGACAGTTTACAACATAAAGGATAAGTTCGGCTACGACAAGTTGCTGAAAGCCATTCAGGTAAATGAGGAAAGTATTCTGCGTGATGTTATTGGTTTCGGTTCCGTGAAAGACATGTACGACAAAAGTGACCCTGCTTTGGTTTAATAAAAATGAAAAGTAAAATCATTCATCAATATTTTCCCGGACTTGCTGTAACACAAACAGAACAGTTTGAAAAACTGCTCCCGTTATATAAAGAGTGGAATGAAAAAATCAATGTAATTTCCAGAAAGGATATGGATAATTTTTATGAGCGTCATGTGTTACACTCATTGTCCATTGCAAAGTCTATCTCATTTCAGCCCGGAACAAAGGTGCTGGATTTTGGAACCGGCGGAGGATTCCCGGGAATTCCATTAGCAATTTACTTTCCTGAAGTTCAATTTCATTTGGTGGATTCAATAGGTAAAAAGATTACTGTAGTAAATGAAGTTGTAAAGGCATTAGGGCTAAAAAATGTAATTGCTGAAAAGCAGAGAGTAGAGGAACTAAAATTAAAATATGACTTCATTACCTGCCGTGCTGTAACAGAGCTGCCAACAATTATTAAATGGACAAAGAATCTTTTGAATAATAAATCTGCGGTAACAACAGAACCAAATACTCTGACGAATGGATGGCTGCTTTTAAAAGGTGGTGATGTAGATTCAGAAATCAGCAAAGCAAAAATAGCAGCCGAAAAGATTCCACTGTCCGGCTTTTACACTGAAGATTTTTTCAAAGAAAAATATCTGATTTATATAAAGAAATAATTCTGCTGTTACAGAGCGCTCAGGAATAATTTCAACTCAACTGAACAACTCAGCAATATCTTCTTTCGTCAGTTTCTTCATTACGTTCTTATCTACATCAATTAAAGAATCTGCTACAAATTTTTTCTTTTCCTGCAGACGAAGAATTTTTTCCTCTACTGTGTTTTTACAAATCATTTTGTAAGCAAATACTTTTTTATCCTGCCCTATTCTGTGTGTGCGGTCAATCGCTTGTTTTTCCACTGCAGGATTCCACCATGGATCAACAAGATAAACATAGTCAGCTTCAGTAAGATTGATACCAAAGCCACCGGCTTTCAGTGAAATAAGAAACACTCTAACCTCTTTATCCGTCTGAAAAGAATCCACCTGTTGTTTACGGTCAACCGTTTGTCCGTCTAAATAGGTATAGCTGATATTCATTTCCTGCAACTTCTGCTTTACAAGGTCAAGCATTTTTAGAAACTGAGAGAACACAAGTATTTTATGATTGCCTGCGTTCTCGCTGATTTCACGAATCAACTCATCCAACTTTACCGATTCCTCTCCATAATTATCTTCATCTGCGCTGATTAGCGCCGGTGAATCACAGATTTGCCGAAGTTTGAGCAATCCTTCCAGAATTAAGAAACCCGACTTGTTCAATCCTTCTGCTTCAATCATTTTCAAAATATCCTGTTTGTATTTTTTCTGGAAAGTATCATATACTTTGCGTTGCTTCTTTCCCATCTCACAATACAGCACTGTCTCAGTTTTTTCAGGTAAGTCTTTTGCAACGTCTTCCTTTCTTCTTTTGAGCATAAATGGAAGAATAAGTTTTCTCAACTGTTCTGCTCTTTTTTCATCTTTGTTTTTATCAATCGGTGTGGCATATTCTCCTCTGAAAAATTCCTGTGATCCCAGGAATCCGGGATTCAAAAATTCAAGCTGCGAATACAAATCAAATGTATTGTTCTCGACAGGTGTTCCGGTCATTGCAAGACGATGCTGCGCATTCAGTAAGCGAACCGCGCGTGAAATTTGCGAAGAAGGATTTTTTATTGCCTGTGATTCATCTAATATGACATAATCAAAGCTGAAATCTTTTATCCATTTTATATCGCTTCGTAGCGTACCATAAGTAGTCAGCACAATATCGTACTTTGAAAATTCATCTGAACTTTCACTGCGTTCGGCGCCACGATGAATATGAATGGATAAACCGGGACAGAATTTTCTGACTTCCTCCTGCCAGTTAAAAATCAAAGTAGTTGGCACTACAATCAGCGAAGTGGCGAGCTGTTTTTCATTTTTCAAGTGCTGTAACAGTGTTAGTACCTGCAGCGTTTTCCCCAGTCCCATGTCATCTGCCAGACAGCCGCCCCACTTAAACTCATGCAGAAATTTTAGCCAATGGAAACCACCTTGTTGGTAATGGCGCAATTGAGCTTTCACATTTTTCGGAACAGCTACTTTTTCAATGTGTGAAAACTTCACCAGCTTCTGTCTTTTCTCCTGCAACTCCTGTAACACCTTCTCATTATCTATTTCTTTTTCCAATGCATCAATAATGGTAAAGTGCAATTTGGAAACACGAAGCGTGTCGTCTTTTATTTTCCCAATTCTAAAAAGTGATGCATACTTCTCTAACCATTCTTCGGGTAACATACCGATAGATCCGTCGCTGAGAGAAACATAGGATTGACGGGCAATAATCGCTTTGCGAATTTCCATAAGCGACACTTCCAAATCACCGAAGCTGACTTTCACTTCCATATCAAACCAGTCAATACCGCTGCCTGCCTGCATCCGTATGTTGGGGCGATTGGTGTTGTATTTTATCTTAGTAAGTTCATTCCTGCCAAATACATTAATATTTTTTTCCTTTAGTTTATCAAACACATCAAAGAACCATCCACGCTCCATTAATTTATCTGCAGACAAGTAATAAAATTCCTGCTCCTTGTTCCGACTGAAGGATGGATGAAGCGATTGAAAAAAATCAGTGTATTCTTTTTCCACTTCCATATTCCGGCTCAATTGAAATATCGTATCCGCATCAATCATCTGAATATCATTTTTCGAGTGTAACACTGCTTCCTCTTTTATCTTTCCATGAGCATATTCAAAGCGAGGTGTGAAAAGGAGAAAGTTATCATACTCTCTGAGATACAAATTCACAGCAGGTTTCAGCCCTTCTACTCTTTCTATTTTCCGAGAGAGATAATTTACAGCAACTTTCTTTGCCATCGGTTTCAGTAAGCTATTAAATATCGGTTCGAAGTCTGTTGTTCTGAATTTTATATTCTGTTTGTTTATGAAATATTCAATTATCACAATGTCATCCAGCGACTGCATTTTATATAACTTCTTCCCTAAGACCCAAATCCATGAGGAGAACTTTTCAAAATCTTTAACACTTTTCTTCTCTCCGGCTATCAATACAACCGGTGAAAGAATAATATCTCCATCTTTTTCATCTACTTCCACTGAAATACTAATGCGGTGTTCAGAAACAGAAAACGGATTAATTAAGTCAGGGGAAAGCGCTCTCCATTCCACTACTCCGAGGAATACTGTTTTGCCGGCTACTGCCTGAAATATTTTCTCAAGTACCTCTCCATCTTTCCGGAGAAGACTGTGATAAGTATCTTTACTGATGTCACCATGTGATGCGGGTCTATCAACATGGCGACTATTGAAAGAAGCAAGCAGTACATTTCTATCGAGTACCAGTGACAGACGGATAATCTCTTCATCCTTTTCATCTGTCAGTAACGATTCTTTCTCTTTTAAATCTGAATATGGAGTTGGGTTCTTGTAAAACTCACCATTCTTTTTTCTCTTTCCTGCAAAAACCCTGAACGATGTATCCGGATAGCTGTAAGCATACTCCTCTCTGAAAAAAACATACACCGGTTCAACCGGCTGTAATTTATCTTTAAGAAAAGGAAGTGACTCGTCAGTTAATGAACCGGAGGATAAAAACTTTTCTGACAGTTTAGTAAAATCTGTTGTGCCCGGAAGTTTATGCAGTGAACTGTCAAACGCTTCCAGATAGATACCACCGGAACCAATTCCAAATTTAAACTTATCATCTATATTATCTGACAAAGAATAACCATATTCAGCAAGAAGTCTTTTCTTTTCCTCTGTCCAGTCTTTTAAATATTTTAATCCCTGAGAGCCATAAGTTCCACTAAGCGCTAAAAGTGCACTGCTCTTATGAATACATATCTGTTCAGTAGTGTTGCAATTACATGAAAGTTTCAACTCGCAAGTATCCGTATCATATTCAAGAGTAACTTTATAATTATGTTGCCTGTAATATACATTGTAGAATGCCTTATTGCCTTCTCTATCTTCCATCTTCACATGTCCGTTCCGGTAAAGAGCGCTGGCAAGATTGTATTTCTTCCATGAAAGCAGGTCTATCAATTCATTGAAACCGAGTTCTTTTATTCGGATAGTATTGTTCTGTAAACCAACAGCAGAGTTTACTTCCGAATCCTTCTTTGTTGTTCCTGCATTCTCTCCTACTTCTATTTCATCTCTTAGAAAAATAAGTGAAGCCACTGAATGTTTACATACATTACTCCAGTTGTACGGACAGTTGCAGGAAATATAAATGGAAGAAGAATTGTAACCCTTGATGACCACTTTGTACCGCTTGCTCCACGATGATTCACTCTTAACACTAAATTCCGCCTCAGCCTTTTCCTTGTTCAGTTTTTTTAACTGTACACCGTTACTATTTAGTATGCGATTGGCTTTTCCTAAGAATATCGAACCTGATCGGATTGCTTCTTTAATATATGAAACTGTTTCTCTGTCTGAAGAGGATTGCTCTGTAATTTTCAATATAATTTAATTTAAACCACCTGCAAAGAAACTACTTTTGAGAATACGGGTATTACTATGTGTAAAAAATATTGTATCATAAAATATAATGTCCTTAATGGGAAATATGGTCAGGTATAGCGACCTTCGCCATCGGTTATTTAATCTGTCAATTTAAAAATGCAAAACTTCAGTAAGAAAATTTTAATAACAGGCGGCGCCGGATTTATCGGCTCTCACTTAGTTAGGTTGTTTGTCAATAAATATCCTGATTATAAAATCGTAAATCTTGACAAGCTGACTTATGCCGGCAATCTTGAAAATCTCAGCGACATAGAATCAAAGCCCAACTACCTGTTTGTAAAGGGAGACATCGTTGACGGAAATTTTATTCAGCAATTATTTCAGGAACAAAAGTTTGACAGCATAATTCACCTTGCTGCCGAATCGCATGTTGACCGTTCCATTGCCAACCCGATGGAATTCATCATGACCAATATTGTCGGTACGGTGAATCTCTTGAATGCTGCCCGTCATACCTGGCTGACACAAGAATCTTCATCTGCTGCCAACCATCTTTTCTATCATATATCCACTGATGAAGTTTACGGTTCGCTGGGTGAGCAGGGATTTTTCACTGAAGAAACTTCTTACGATCCGCGCTCTCCGTATTCATCTTCAAAGGCAAGTTCTGATCATTTAGTCAGAGCTTATTATCATACTTACGGTTTGCCGGTAGTGGTTTCCAACTGTTCCAATAATTATGGTTCGTATCAGTTTCCTGAAAAATTAATTCCGCTTGCAATTAATAATATAAAAAACAACAAGCCGGTTCCTGTCTATGGCAAAGGAGAAAATATCCGCGACTGGTTGTGGGTGGAAGATCATGCAAGAGCAATTGATACCATTTTTCATAGAGGGAAAACAGGAGATACTTACAACATCGGCGGTATCAACGAATGGAAAAATATAGACCTGATTCATCTTCTCTGTAAGATTATGGACAAAAAACTGAATCGTGCTGAAGGGACTTCGTCCAAACTGATTACTTTCGTGAAAGACAGAGCAGGACACGATCTGAGATACGCCATAGATGCAAGCAAACTCAATAAAGAATTAGGATGGAAGCCGTCTCTGCAATTTGAAGAAGGATTAGAGAAAACAGTTGACTGGTATTTGCAGAATGAGGAATGGCTAAACCGTGTTACCAGTGGCGATTATCAGAAATACTACGAAGGTCAGTATGTTAAACGGTAATTTAATAATGAGATATATTGAGCATTAAAATTTATGTTTCAACAGATTTACTTTCAGTAATGTTTTCATTTCTGAATTTTAAATTTGTAAACCTTCAAATTAATATATGTACGATAAACCATTTCACGAAAAAGATATTACTCAGAACAGTTTTCTTGTTACAGGCGGTGCCGGATTTATCGGTTCTCACATTGTAGAATATCTTTTGAAGTATGGCGCGAAAAAAGTTCGTGTGTTAGATAATTTGCTTACAGGCAGAAAGGAGAATGTTGATTTATTCCGTTCCAATCCAAACTATGAATTTATTGAAGGCGACATCTGTAACATCAATGAATGCCGGAAAGCATGTGAAGGGATGGATTATCTGTTGCATCAGGCGGCGCTTGGCTCTGTTCCGCGCTCTGTAAAAGATCCTGTTACAACAAACCATATTAACTGTGATGGTTTTCTAAACATGCTGTTAGCTGCTCGTGATGCGGGAATCAAAAGAATAGTGTATGCTTCTTCTTCATCTGTTTACGGTGACCATCCGGGATTACCTAAGGTAGAAGAGAAAATTGGCAAACAACTTTCTCCTTATGCTGTTTCAAAATACAGTAATGAACTGTATGCTCATGTGTTTGGATTGAATTATGGAATGAAAATTATAGGATTGCGCTACTTCAACATCTTTGGTCCGCGTCAAGATCCTAACGGACAATATGCCGCAGTAATTCCAAAGTTTATTGCACAACTGAAAAAAGGAGTTGCTCCCACTATTCACGGCGACGGAAAGCAAACACGCGATTTCACTTTTGTTGAAAATGCAGTGCAGGCAAATATCAGAGCAATTCTTACCAACAACGAATTAGCTTATGGTGAAGTATTCAATATTGCGGTTGGCGACCAGCACACGCTTCTTGATATGTTTCACTTTCTGCAGTCCATTTTAAAAACAAATATATCCCCTGTTCACATTGAACGGCGTGCAGGAGATATTCCACAATCGCAGGCGAATACTGCCAAGGCAGAAAGAATGTTGGGCTACAAACCTCAGATTACATTTAAGAAGGGGTTGGAGATGACGGTAGATTCTTTTTAGCAAGGAAATTATTGCTCAATAAATACCGGCAGATATCAGATAGCGGTTTTCATACCTCCAATGCTTCCTGAATCAACATTTGAAAATTCGCAATCACTATTACTTATCTTCGCACTTCAATTTATAACTCTGTGTCAGAAGATAAACTCAAATACGCACAACGGGGAGTCAGCGCCTCAAAGGAGGATGTTTATAAAGCCATAAAAAATCTGGATAAAGGTTTATTCCCAAATGCGTTCTGCAAAATCTTTCCTGATGTTTTAAGCGGCGATAACGATTACTGTAACACCGTTCATGCTGACGGTTCCGGCACTAAATCTTCATTGGCATATATCTACTGGAAAGAAACAGGTGATATTTCAGTCTGGAAAGGAATTGCACAGGACAGTATTGTGATGAACATTGATGACCTGATTTGTGCCGGCTTTACAGATAACTTTCTTTTCAGTTCAGTAATTAACCGCAACAAACATCTGATTCCGGGCGAAGTGGTTAAAGAAATTATTGAAGGAAATCATGAATTTATCGAACGGATGCGTGGATGTGGTATCCACATACATTACATGGGCGGTGAAACGGCTGACATGGGTGATGTCATTCGTACCGTGAGCGTGGACAGCACTATTTCCTGCCGCACAAAAAGGAGCGACATTATTGAGAACAATATCAAAGCCGGTCATGTAATTGTCGGTCTTGCTTCCTATGGGAGAGCATCATACGAAACGGAATACAACAGTGGTATCGGCAGCAACGGGCTGACCGCTGCGCGCCACGATGTGTTACAGAAAGATTACCGGACAAAATATCCTGAATCATTTGATCCTAATACTCCTGTTGAGTTAGTTTATTCCGGCAGCAAGAAACTTACAGATACGGTGGAAGGAGTAGATTTGAATGTAGGAAAAATGCTCCTCTCTCCTACCCGCACATTCGCACCGGTTATGAAATTAGTTTACAGGAATTTGAGGAAAGCTATTTCAGGAGTGATTCATTGCAGCGGAGGCGGTCAAAAGAAAGTGTTACACTATGCGAACCATCTCCGTGTTGTAAAGAACAATCTTTTTCCTGTTCCTCCTTTGTTCAATCTTATACAGCAGGAATCAAAAACTCCGTGGAGTGAAATGTATCAGGTATTTAATATGGGTCACCGTTTGGAAATATATTGTGAAGAAAATGCTGCAAAAGAAATAATGGATATGGCTGCTTCATTCAATATTGAATCAAGAATAGTAGGAAGATGTGAATCTGCCGGCAAGAATTCACTGACTATAAAATCTGAAAAGGGAGTTTTTGAATTTTAAACTCAATGTATAGAGTGATACCTGTTACTTTTTCAATTTATACAATAACTGTAACACACTTTGCACTTCTGCCATAGATGAATTACAAAAGTTTACTCTTTTTATTTTTGATAACTGTAACACCGGTTACATCATTTTGTCAAAGTAGATTGAATCAATTCCTTACTCCGTCTGATTCATTAAACAAAAAAAGAGTTTACCTGATAGCCGGTTCATGGACGGCAATTTACGGAGGAACAATGATTGGACTGAATCAGTTATGGTATAAAAATTACCCTCGTTCTTCTTTTCACTTTTTTAATGACATGGGTGAGTGGGAACAGATAGACAAAGCCGGACACTGTTACACTTCTTACTTTGAAGGCGTATGGAGCGTAAACGCAATGAAGTGGGCAGGACTTTCCGACAAGCAAGCTGCATGGCATGGAGGATTAACCGGCTCAGTGTTACAAACTACAATAGAGATATTAGATGGCTTTTCGTCTAAGTGGGGTTTTTCGGTTGAAGACTTTTCTGCCAACACACTTGGTTCTGCCTTAGTAGTTTCTCAGCAGTTAGCGTGGGGAGAACAACGTATTCAACTGAAATTTTCTTCTCATCCTGTCCGCTATCCTTCTGAATTAAAATCAAGGGCAGATAATCTGTACGGAACAAGTCTGCCTGAAAAAGTAATCAAAGACTATAATGGACAAACTTACTGGCTCAGTGTAAATCCTTCCACTTTTATGAATGAAGAAAAGAAATTTCCTAAGTGGTTGAATGTTTCTGTCGGCTACGGAGCAGAAGAAATGTACGGAGGGTTTGTAAATAGTTGGGAAGAAGATGGTATTGTAAAAGGTACATCAAGGCAGCGGGTAAGGCAGTTTTATTTATCACTCGATGCTGACCTTACACGCATTAATACAAAATCACAGTTCCTGAAAACTCTTCTCCTGATGATGAACTCCATTAAAATTCCATTTCCTGCTATAGAATACAATACCGGAAACAAGTTAGTGTTACACTCCTGCTATTTCTGATTCTTTTTTGCAACCAGTAAATAATGGTCAAAGAAAAATTCACTCTTCAGTTTGATTCGTTTCTCTATTTGGCAATTCCTAAATGTTAGCATTTCTTCATACTCCCTTAAATCAAACTGGTGAGGGTGTAACACATCGCCGGGTATAAGACGGAATAGTTTTTTAAAGAAAGAAAAATTATGGGCATCAATAGTGATGATAATTTTACCACCGGGTTTGGCAAATTCAACCACTTTATCAAAACTGAGTTTTAAATCAGCTACATGATTAATGGCATTCATGCAGAATACGAAATCAAATTTTTCAACTGAAGTAAATTCTTCTAACGGCTGAGAAACAAAATGAACTGAAGGGTAGAAGGATTTCTTAAAGTGCGAAAGCTTTTGTTCATACTCATCCAGCAGCGGGTCCACTGCAACAGGATTAAACTTTTCTGTTACCATAAAAATTCCGGCAGGACCACAGCCCGCATCCATAATTTTATTTCCGTCTTTTAACTGAACAACATCATTGATTTCAGACAACAGGTTATTCCAGTAATTTCTTTTCCATTCGGCATACTGCTGCAAATCTTTTTTTCTCAGATAACGCTGCCACCAGTTGATTTCAAAACTCTGAGCTATTTTCCAGCGAAGTACTCCTCTCTTCATTCAGCTATTTTTCGGCTAATATCATAAAGGATTTGGTGAAACCTGTTATTTATTGTTCACCAAAGTTTTCCTGTTACAACAAATTTATCTCTAAAATAAAAAGAGTGTATGACAAATCTGTCATACACTCTCTCTATGGAATTTTAAGCTACTGTTATTTTAGTATCTTCTCGACATGTAATAAAACTCTTGTATCGCTGTTACTGATTTCCAGAATATACATTCCCTTCGATAGTGATGAAGTATTTATCTGCAAAGGATTCTCCTGTCCTCTTACAAATTTTTTGTTACACATTTCTCTTCCGAGTAAATCATATATCCGAATAGTCAAGTTACTTTTTACTAACTCATCTCCTGAAATGTTAATAATGTCATTAGGTGAAGAGAAAAATACCGTCCAGTTGTTTTCAGTACCGGCATCAGCTATACCGGTGCCTCCTATGTCCACATACTTACAAATCGTGAATGAACAATTTGAGCCGTTAAGCGCTTCCATGCACACATAATAAGTTCCATCAGCAGCATAGTCGTGGGTAGGGTTATCAACAGTACTTTCCGGCGTATTATCAGCAAAATTCCATTTGTACCGGTTAGCGCCCTGACTGGTGTTTGTGAAAACCACATGTTTGCCTGTTACAATAAAAGAAAAATCTGCTACCGGCGAAGGGTTTACAATTATTTTGTAAGGAGCAGAAGAATCGGCACAAGCGCCGCCTCCTACAAATACGCGGTAATAGGTAGTCTGCTGCGGAAGGTCAACCAGACTGACATTTGTTGATAGATTTGTAAATCCTCCTGATGGTGTTAAGGATGATTGCCACTGCATAGTACCCACACCGCCTGCAGTATTCAGCATGGCGGGTGTGCCGGAGCAAATGGTGTCTTTTACGGCTGTTACAGTTCCGGCTTCAGCCACACAGTCAGGCACTTCCAGACTGATTTCGTCTATTGAAACGCCGGGAGAGGCATCATTCTGCCTTTGTGCGGTTGTTGATGATGTGTTTACAAACATGAAACCGAACCGAAGGTCTGTTTGATTGCCAAATGCAGGTAAAGTAATGGATTGCTGTTTCCATGTTTTCTGGGCAATATAATCTTTAACCGGCGAGGTTATCAATGTCCATGTGTTTCCCTGATCAATGCTGTAATAAACACGACCATAAACACTTTCAGCTCCATTCATCCACCAGAATTTTAGTGTAACACTCGAATGGGCTGCTGTAGAAATTCCTGTTTTCATTTTACAGAAATAAAATCCTGCCGAACCGCATGGATCGCCTGAAGCATATCCATAAAACCAGTTGGCATTATCAATACCGGCTCTATCTTTAGTAAAAGGAGAATAAACATGCAGGTAATTACTCTGAGGATATCCTGTAAAACTTGATGGTTGATTCTGTGTATTCTTAACATTAAAACCAGTACTGGTTAACTCATTCAAACAATTAGTAACATTATTTACAGTTCCGACAAATCCCTGATAAGATTTATTGACCACCCAAAGATTCCATGGGTTTGTACCACGACAAGTTGTACCATCAATAACATCTGAAGTGTTCAATTCAAAGTTAGTACCGCCGGATTCAAAATCTTCTTTCCAAATCGTTGTTTGTGCAGAACTATAAATGATTGTAGTGAAAAGGAACGTGAAGAGTGTAATTAATTTCTGTTTCATGATTTAATTTTTGGATTTAGCTTTAATGTTGAGTTTTGTAAACTTTTAATTAGAAAATTGTGGGGTTAATCAATGTCAAATTTATGAATATTTTCTCTCTCCTGATTCATTTTTGTACTCTTAATCATAAGATTATATTTCTTTGCGATTGGGAATTCAATAAAAAAATCAATTTCTCCTTCCATAGAAAATTGAACTCATGTCATAACTATTTGTTAGGTTTTTTGGAGGGATAAAATTATGTCCTCTTGAAGGTTCGTTAACTATACTTTAGTATAATCAATCCTAATATTATCAACAAAATAATGAAAATTTCCCGTTTTAATGTCCGTGTATATGGTTTATTACTGAATGTCGGAAATGAAATTTTAGTAGTGGATGAAGAGAGATTTAATATGCGTTTTACCAAATTTCCCGGTGGTGGGCTGGAGTTAGGCGAAGGAGCCAAAGACTGTTTGATTCGTGAGTGGGGCGAAGAACTGAACCAACAGATAATAGTGGGTGAACATTTCTACACAACCGATTTCTTTCAGCCGTCAGCTTTTCATACAGACCAGCAGTTAATCAGCATTTACTATTTTGTAACACCTCTTGAAGAACTGAAAGTAAAAACAACCGATATTCCATTTGACTTTAATAAACCCAACCGGAATGGAGAAAAACTCTCTTTCAGATGGTTGCAGCTAAAAACACTTTCTACCGATACGTTGTCTTTTCCTATAGATAAAATAGTTGCAGAAAAATTAATCAGCAGATACAGAAAGAGTAATTCTACTGAGGAATAATTTTTTCTTCTGAATGGTATTGTTGCATGAAAACTACAAGTAAAGGCAGGTAAGTATAAAAGAAAAA
>CAYRJA010000003.1:0-71121 GCA_964424455.1 uncultured Bifidobacteriaceae bacterium | reverse complement strand
AAAGATAGTTTCTATGGCTTCATTGGCAGCGCAAGCGAGTTGTCAGGCGGGAGATGGAGACCACTGGCACTAATAACTTTTGCTACTGAAATTCAGTTATTTGGAAACGATCATCCGTTTATTTCTCACCTCGTTAATTTGCTGCTGTTTGTTCTGACGGTTGCGATGATGTTTCAACTGCTGAATAAATTTATCTTTCGTTCATCGCTTCCGGCTTTCATCACAACGCTCTTGTTTGCTATTCACCCGGTTCATACGGAAGTGGTTGCAAATATTAAGAGCCGCGATGAGTTGCTTTCTTTTTTGTTCTTGATTCTGACTTTATATTTCTCACTTCAATATTTTATTGAGAAGAAAAAAACTTCAAAACTATTGCTGAGCATTCTGTTTTATTTCCTTGCTCTGCTTTCAAAGGAGAACGGAATCACATTCATAGCTATTCTTCCTGTTACATTTTATTTCTTCACGAAAGAAAAAGTCAGAAATATTATTGTTACAACTGTTCCTTTTCTGATTGTCGCCGGATTATATATGACGCTTCGCATGGCTGTAATAGGATTTGTTCATAAAGATATTACAGAGGTGATGAACGCACCTTATTTATATGCAACCGTAACACAAGCGTTCGCTACAAAGATTTATGTGTTAGGTAAATATTTAGTACTGCTTTTCTATCCAAGCCAGTTGAGCTATGACTATTCTTACAATCAAATTCCTTACACAGACTTCGGCAACTGGAAGGTTTGGCTGTCAATGATTACGCAAGGCGCTCTTTTGATTTTTTCTTTTATAAAATTGAAGGAAAAAAATATAATTGCTTATGGAATTCTGTTTTACTTCTTCAGCATTTTTATTGTATCAAATTTAGTGGTGGATACCGGTGGCGTAATGGGCGAACGGTTTTTGTACCAGCCATCATTCGGATTCTGCATTTGCGTGGCGGCATTAGCTCAGTTCATTTTTATTAAAATACCACTCAGCATTTCTGTAAAAACTTCTTTTGCAGGAGTGTTACTGTTTGTTATTCTTTTGGCGAGCGGATATAAAACAATTTCCCGCAACGCAGAATGGAAGAATGATAAAATTCTTTTTACAACAGATGTAATTACTTGTCCGAATAGCGCCCGAACCAACAACGGCGCAGGTACTTCATTCATTTTGCTTTCAGACGATGTGAAAGCAGATTCAACCAAAAGGAAAGCATTACTTGATAGCGCACTGTATCATCTTCATCGTGCATTGCAGATTCATCCTGAATATGTTGATCCGTGGCTGAATCTCGGAGTAGTTTATAACCGGCTGGGCGAAACTTACAAAGCGGAAGCAATGTGGGATACTGCCCGCTTACGTAACCCTACACATCCTAAGTTGAAAGAGTTTGACCATGTATTGGCAAAGAGTTTTTACAACGATGCCCTGCGTGACGGGCAAAATAAAGATTTTACAAAATGTATAAGTAAATTATATCGTTCACTCCGGTACAGTAATTCAGATGCAGATACATGGTATAATCTCGGTGGCGCATATTTTACAATTCAACGATATGACAGCGCACGAATCTGTTTTACAAAAGCGATGGAATTGGATCCAAACTATGAGCAGGCTGCCAAAGGATTGGGCGCACTCAATGCAATACAAAAATAATTAAGGAAGAAACTTAAATGAGTTGTAGAATTTTTCTGCCTGCTCTTTTGGAATATCTCCGGCAATCGGATTCACAGTCAACTCATACATGATATTTCCTCTATAAAAAATCCTTTTTTGTGATTTCATTCCCATCGCATTGTAATTGTATTCAAGGCAAATACTGCCGTTGAATTGTGTTTCAACCGGTGCAGGAAAAGTTTCATTATAAACTTTTGACATGGCATCCATCCAGTCTATTGCTTTAGATTTGAAAGTATCATCAGTAAGATTTTCCGGGTAAAAAGACACATTCACATAAAAATTGGTCAGTGGCTCATCGAGAGTGGCAGAGATGTACCATGAATTTTTGCCTTTATCTTTTCGTGGAGTATCAGGAAGCAGTACTTCAAACTTTGCTTTTTTCTTATCGGTAAATTTTACCCATTCGCCATCACCTTTAAAGGAAGAGAATAATATTCCGCTTATTAAAACTGTTACAACGACTAATGGCAAGTAAAATTTAGTATTCATTCTGAATATTTTAACGAGTTAAAGGTAACAGAGCAAAATGGGTTTATCTATTCAGCAATAGAAATTAATCCACATAACAGCCGTTATTATTCATCTTGAATAAACGACAAGCTGATCACTTCAGTAATTAATCTCACTCAAAGAAAGAAATATCACCTCACACAGCATCAAATTTTTTTACATTTGGCGCTCAATTTCATAGTGAGTGCGAATGGATTATATACTTGAGTTAAAAAATATTCATAAGAGTTACAGCCAGCAAAAAGCGGTGGATGGTGTTTCGTTTGCTGTTCCCCGTCAGACAATTTTTGGAATGTTGGGTCCTAACGGTTCAGGGAAAACCACAACTATCCGAATGATTACTAATATTCTGGTGCCCGACAGCGGGGAAATAATTTTCAACGGAGAAAGACTGAATAGCGATTTGGTTTCACAGATGGGCTATATGCCGGAGGAGCGTGGATTATATAAGAAAATGAAAATCTGGGAACAACTTGTTTATCTCGCACAGTTGAAAGGACTTCCAATGAAGGATGCAAAGGATAAGGTATTCAAATGGATGGACAGACTAAACATCAAAGACTGGTGGAATAAAAAGATTGACGAGTTGTCGAAAGGGATGAGTCAGAAAATTCAGTTTATCTCCACAGTGGTTCATGACCCAAAGTTGATTATTCTTGATGAACCTTTCTCAGGTCTTGATCCGGTGAACAGTGAAGTTATCAAAAACGAAATCATGCGTTTGCGCGACGAGGGAGCAACCATTATTTTTTCTACCCACCGCATGGAACAGGTAGAAGAGATTTGTGAAGATATTGTACTTTACAATTCAGGTAAAGTAATTCTGAACGGAGCAGTGAAAGACATCAAACAACAGTTTAAGCAGAACCAATTTCTCATAAAATATGAAGGAGCAGAACCGACATTAAATGAAAATTTCCCTATAGAAGTTCGCCGTGATCATGAATTGGTAATTCGCATCAACAGCGGAACGCCGAATGATTTACTGCGTTCATTATTAAATCAGAATACCAACTTAGTTGGGTACAATGAAATTCTTCCTTCACTTAATGAAATATTTATAAGTCAGGTGACTAAGTAACAATTTTGGTATTTGTTTAGCAGCAGCATGAATAAAATAGGAGCAATAAATAATTTTTACAAAAGGTACTCAATAAAGAACTGTCAGTCAATAATATTCTAATGAACAAGATTCTTCTTATCATTCGCAGGGAATACATCACAAGAGTGAGAAAAAAGGTTTTCATCATCACTACTTTTTTGACGCCGCTTGGCTTTGCTCTTATTTTTCTGTTACCTATTCTGATTAACAAAGCCTCTACCGAGTCAAAAGTGATAGCTGTAACAGATGATTCAGGTATCTTTAAAGATAAGCTGGAAAATAAAGGCGACCTCACCTTTATGTATATGAATGTGCCGTTTGACTCATTGAAGAAAACATACAAGGGACTACACCTTTCCGGTATCCTTCACATTCCTGCTGATTACAATATGTACAATAATTCAGCGCCGGTAGAATATTTTTCAGATGAACAGATTGGATTCGGAATTCAATCTGCTATTTCAAGTCAACTGACAGATATTGTAACACGTGAACGATTAGCAAAAGTCAATTCTGATTTATCTCCTGAAATGATTAAGCAACTGAGTGAAGGAGTAAAACTTAGTGTTACAGTGCAGGGAGTGGATGGAGAAAAACGAGCCAATACCGGAGTGGCTACGGCTATCGGCTCTATCATGGGCTTCTTCTTGTATTTTATAATTATGATTTACGGAGTAATGGTTATGCGGGGCGTAATGGAAGAAAAAGCAAACCGTATAGCAGAGATTATGGTATCATCCGTAAAACCATTCCAACTGATGATGGGAAAGATTATCGGTATTGCACTTGTCGGGCTTACTCAGTTTGCAGCATGGATTATTTTAATTGTAATTATTCTTGGTGGATTGCAAATAACTTACAGCAGTAAATTAGAGCAAGCACAGAAGCAGGTTATGCCTATGCAACAGGTATCACCTTTAGGACAACAGCAGGCACAGCAGCAGATTGAACAGCAGATGGGCGGATGGGATTCGTTCGGCAAAGCAATTGGTGAACTGAATGATTTACCCATCGGTCTGCTCATCTTTGGATTCATTTTTTATTTCTTTGGTGGTTACATGATTTATGCCTCACTGTTTGCTGCAGTTGGTTCTGCGGCGGGTGAAGAGCAGGAGCAGGCACAGGCGCTTTCCCTGATTGCCACACTTCCGATAATTATTTCATTCATTATTCTGGTAAACACCATACAACAGCCGAATAGTACGCTCTCTATTATCGCTTCTATTTTTCCGCTTACTTCACCGATAGTTATGTGTGGACGACTGCCATTTGAACCACCAATGTGGCAAGTAGTTTCTTCCATGCTGATTTTAGTTGCCGGATTTATATTCACTGTTTGGTTAGCAGGAAAGATTTACCGCGTTGGAATATTAATGTATGGGAAAAAAGTAACACTTCGCGAGTTGGGGAAATGGATTATGTATAAAAACTGAGTATCTGCTTTAAAATAATTTTCATAAAGAAGTAAATTCCTGAATGTTCAATAACAGATCATTATTTTATTCTAAAATTAACCGGCTGTTAGCCATTGGTTGCGGGTTAATATTTATACTCACCGGCTGTGACTGTAACAGACCGGCGCCTCCAGTAAGTACATCTTCTCAGAAAGTTGTAACAGTTTCTGTTCCTGAGTTTAATGAAGATTCAGCGTATGCATTCACAAAGAAACAGATAGATTTTGGTCCGCGGATTCCCGGAACAAAAGAACAAACCGTATGTGCAAAATGGATGGCAGATAAACTAAAAGACTACACACCGGATATTGTAATACAGGATGTACAAGTGAAGATTTATAACGGTAAAATGGTGCCATGTAAAAATATTATTGCTTCATTTAATCCTAATGTTCAGAAAAGAGTGTTACTGTTTGCTCACTGGGACACCCGTCCATGGTCTGACCATGATGCAACAAATCCAAAAGAAAAATTTGATGGCGCTGATGATGCAGCCGGCAGTGTGGGCACATTAATTGAAATAGCACGGCAGCTCAGTAAGCAAAATTGCAGCGTAGGAGTGGACATTTTATTGGTTGATGTAGAAGATTACGGACCTCCTGCATTTGAAGGCAGCAAGTGGAATGAGAAAGATACTTACGCACTGGGCACACAATATTGGGCAAAGCATCCGCATAAACCAAACTACCGTGCTTATTATGGAATACTTCTCGATATGAGCAGCGCCAAAGGGGCACAGTTCCCTAAGGAAGGAATTTCAATGCAGTATGCACCAAGTGTTGTAAATAAAATATGGAACACGGCATCAGCACTCGGTTATGGAAATTATTTTGTCAATGAGCAAGCTATTTCGATTGTGGACGACCACAGTTATGTAAATATGATAAATGGAACACCGTCTGTTGATATAATATGGTTAGACAAAAGCAGTTTGACCGGCTTTGCTCCGCACTGGCACACTCAGCAGGATAATATGAATGTCATTGATAAAAATACGATGAAGGCTGTGGGACAAACACTGTTGCAAGTGATATATAACGAGCCGAAGAATTAACTTCTCTGCATATTGTCTTAGATACTTTATTGATTAATTCTTTTTTCAACTGCTGCTGAAAGCTTTGGAAAGAATTCTCTGAACTCTTCTTCAAATTCATTATAGTTTTCTAACAACGCTTCGGGAGCCTCATAAAGTTTGTTAGGAATCTTTATTCGTTTAGACATTCCTTCAAATGCTTGACGAATACCGGAGAGGTTGGCATAATTCAAAAGCCAGTTATCCTTTTTCATATAAGGCAGCATTTTCTGATACTGTACAGGCATGATAGTAGAATGTTCTTCAAAAACACTGTAACAGTTGACAGTAAATTTTTCTAAGGGGACCTCTGAATATTCTTTCCAGTTTTTTGCTAAGAAATGATCATAGTAAACATCAACAATTAATCCTGATAATAACCCGAATTGCTCTCTTAGCAGTGATTTGCTTTTTCTTACTATAGCATGGGTATCCGTAAATTCATCAATAAACCGGTGCAAAAGAATTCCGGCAGCAATTCCTTCAGGATATTGAAAATATTTCTTCCCTTTGATTGCATCAGCGATGAATCCACCTACCATCCATTCGTCAGATGAGCGTGCTAAATAAATATGTGCAAGATGGTTCATCGTGATAACGACACAAGTATCAGAAAAATAATTCCTTTTCTGTAACAGACGGCGCTCTAAAAGTTGTTATTAATACAGTAGAAATTATTAATAGCGATGTTCAGGCGTTGGTTATCTCTTTCGTTCGGTAGTGAAATTTACCAATTCAACCATTGAATCTCTTGAATCGCTGACAGGAAGAGTATCCAGTATTTTCAATGCATCTTGTTTGTATTCGGTCATTTTTGTTTTGGCGTATTCAATTCCACTACTCTTGTTAACAAATGCAATCACTTCTTTTACTTTCTGAAAATCGTTGTTATGATTCTTAATAATGTTTATCATTTTCCTTTTCTCGCTGCTTGAAGAATTATTCAACGCATAAATAAGAGGAAGAGTAAGTTTTTTTTCCTGTATGTCTATTCCGTGCGGTTTGCCAATGTCATCACTGCCAAAATCCATCAGATCGTCTTTGATTTGAAAAGCAATTCCGATTTTTTCACCAAACAACTTCATCTTTTCTGTTACTTCTTTTGTAGCGCCTGATGATGAAGCGCCCACTGCACAGGCGGAAGAAATAAGCGTAGCAGTTTTCTGACGGATGATTTCAAAATAAATCTCTTCCTTAATGTCTAACCGACGTGTTTTTTCAATCTGTAACAGTTCACCCTCGCTCATTTCACGCACAGCATCCGAAACTATCCTGAGCATTTCAAAATCACTGTTATTGATAGAAAGTAATAACCCTTTTGCCAGAAGATAATCGCCGACTAACACAGCAATTTTATTTTTCCATAGCGCATTAACTGAAAAGAATCCTCTGCGCTCAAGTGAGTTATCCACCACATCGTCGTGTACGAGAGTAGCCGTGTGTAACAGTTCAATCAGTGCAGCGCCGCGGTAAGTGGTTTCAGAAATTTCTTTCTCTTCCTGTCCAGCAGGAAGGCAGATCTTTGCAGACAGAAAAACAAACATAGGTCGTATCTGTTTACCTTTCCGTTTTACAATATATCGCATGATGGCATCAAGCAATGGAGTATTGCTTTTCATTGATTCGCGAAACTTTGTTTCAAAAAGATCCAGCTCGCGTTCAATCGGTTTTTTTATTTCATCAATACCATTCATGGATGAGGCGAAAGTAAATTTTATTTTTTACTGCTATACAGAATAAAACAGAAACAGAAATAGGAATAGATACAGTTACTCAGATGTATCTTTATAGTATTCTGCTACTTACCTGCTGATGCAAATTCAACAGCGCCTTCTAATTGTTTGTACCAGGCTTCACCGTACTTTCTGATGAGCGCTTCTTTTACAAAACGATATATGGGAACATTTAACTCTTTCCCCAGAGTACAGGCAGGTGAGCATATATCCCACTTATCATAGTTCACTGCTTCATAGTCTTTATGTTTTTTTACTCTTACAGGATACAGATGACAAGAGATAGGTTTTTTGTAATTAATCTTTCCATCTGCATACGCCTGTTCAATTGCACATTTGGCAATTCCATTCTTGTCAAAAAATGAGTAGGCACATCTTCCTTTTCCTCCATTTAGCGGTGTAACAAAATCACCATCGGTATCCACCAGCCATTTTCCAAACTTTTCAATAGTTTCAATTCCTTCCTTATCCATGTATGGCTTTACCTTTTCATAAATATTTTCAAGTGTTACAGTTTCTTCCTGTTCTAAGGGCGCTCCGGAATCACCTTCTACACAACAAGCGCCTTTGCATTTAGATAAATTGCAAACAAACTGCTTGTCAATCAGGTCTTCTGAAATAATTGTATTATCAATAACTATCATTTTGCAAAAATAAGATTCAGATTATCGTGTAAGATGTGTAATAAGGTCTTTGTGTTGCGGAAACTGTTGAATCAGACTTTTTCGCTCTGCTAATTCAAAATCATGGAAATCAAACCCCGGTGCTACGGTACATCCTACGAGTGAGTAAGCGCTTTTCTTTGCCGGACTCGATGCAAACCAGCACCCTGCTTTTACTACTCTTTGAAAAGATTCTCCCTGCTCTGGTTGATTGCCTAATTTTAAAATCCCCAGTTTCCCTGAAGGATAAATGACAGAAATATCTAAGGAACCTCCTGAATAAAAATGCCACAATTCATCCGAGCGAATCCGGTGAAATGCGGAGAACTGATTATACTGTAACAGGAAATAAATAGAAGTGGAAAAATTTCTTTCACCATTAAATCCGGCAGGCAACACAGATGAAGGAATTATACCTTCCGCACGGTAAGCTTCAGAGAAATAACCACCTTCAGGATGCGATTGTAATTTTAGCTTATCAATCCAATAGTCGGCGGAGTGCATCAGCTATCTCTTTTAAACGGATGAATAATTAACCGGATAGCTCTGTCGTAAGTGATGTAATTCCATATCCAGTCTAACAATACGGCAATTTTATTCCTAAAACCAATCAGGAATAATAAGTGTGCCCACAGCCATGCCTGCCATGCAATCCAACCGCCGAGTTGTAGTCTTAATGTTTCTGCAACAGCACGATTACGACCAACAGTTGCCATAATTCCTTTGTCAAAATATTTGAAAGGCACAAGCGAGCTACTTTTACCCGCTACTATCAAGCTAAGATTTCTTGCTAAAGTTTTTCCCTGCTGAATGGCAACAGGGGCAAGTTGCGGATGTCCTTTAGGTAGTTCCTTCGATTCCATTGCAGCAATATCGCCGATTGCAAAAATATTTTCTGTGCCTATGACTTTGTTATAGCTGTCCACCTTTATTCGCTTACCACGTGTTACAGTATTTTCAGGAATGCCATTTATCAACGTGCCTTCCACACCGGCTGTCCACAAAACGGTTTTTACTGCGATAGACTGTACTTTCCCTGATTTGTCATTCATTGGAGTGAATTTCACATTAGCGCCGTCGTAATCATCTACCCGTTTGTTTAATAAAACTGTAACACTAAGTTGCTCCAGATACTTTTTAGCTAAAGCCGATGATTTTTCTGACATACCCGGCAACAGTCTTGCTCCGGCTTCAAACAGATAAACCCTCATCTTCCTGAAATCAATTTCAGGATAATCATCCGGCAAAACAAAACGCCGCATTTCACCAAGCGCTCCGGCAAGTTCCACTCCGGCGGGTCCGCCGCCCACGATTACAAAATTGATTAGCGCTTCCTTTTCATTATTGTCTTTAGTGTCAAGAGCCGTTTCAAAATTCTGTAACACAAAACTGCGTATGTCAAGAGCCTCTGTTACAGATTTCATGGGTAAGGAATTTTTCTTAAAACTATCCATCCCAAAATAATTGGTAGTAGTTCCGGTTGCTATTACTAAGTAATCGTAGTGAAGTGAACCGATAGAAGTTTCAACCTCACTCTTTTCAGGAATAATTTTTTGTACTTCACAGATTCTGAAAAAGGAATTCTGATCTCCCGATAGAATTTTTCTCAGTGGGAAAGCGATACTCCCGGGGTCGAGTCCGCCGGTAGCCACCTGATATAACAAGGGTTGAAAAAGATGGTAATTGTTTCTGTCAAGCAGAACGACCTGAAATTTTTTTTTACGAAGAGATTTGGCAAGATTAATTCCGCCAAAGCCACCGCCGATTATCACAACGCGCGGACTTTCTGAATACGGAATATTAAGCATACGAAATATATAATGTGTGATACAAAGGTACGGCTACTTTGTCTAAGTGCCATATTGTAACATCTGTGTTACAGCTTAGTATATTTATTTACAATTATATGACTGATAATAGAGTGAATACAAAATCAAAAATTCTTCTACCTTTCTAAATCTATTGTATGACAGACCGGCGCTCCTTCATCCAGAAATATTCTTTACTACCTAAACAGTGGAATGTGAATGCTGTTACAGTTTCTGAATATTTGAAACAATATGACAAACGATTACAAAAAGAAATTGAACGCTTAAAAACTCAACCCTTTACAATAGACAAGTATTTCTGGGATAGACGAAATACTTCAGAATATCTCTATGACCTGATTGATGCTTGGCTGATAGAAGATTTGATTGCAAATGTTTGGCTGAAACAAAGACTGAACGAGCTGAATAAGAAGGTCTCAATCCAACTAAACGGTACAGACAGAAACCGGTTGGTTGAAAAAAAAATAAATGAAAATATTTCTACTCAGCCGGACATTATGCTGGACTGGGATACCGGTTTTCAGCCGGTTGAATTGCAGATGGCTCGCAAAGAGATGAAAGAGGGGTATGATATGAAAGAAACAAAAGTGAAGCATGCCATCTCCTTTGGATCTGTTTTCTTATGGATTGTTTTACCAAGCTCAGAATTCTTTATAGTAAATCCGGTAAGCGACTTAAAGGATATTTCTCCCTTTGAAAATAAAGCGTGGGGCGGAAAAAGAGTTTATAGAATATCGCAGGAAAAAATAAAACAGATTGGAAGTCATAATATGAATGAAATGTTTACAGATGATATTCTCGGGAAGTTGAGTATGCAATGAAATCTTTTATTTTTGGCTCGCTGATTCAGGCATGATTTTTTCTAAGTCAGAAATTCAAATCCAATACATTCAATGAAAAAAATTCTTTTTGCATTTATCATTTCATTTTCTGCTGTTTCTTTCACACAAGCACAGGAAATAATTAAGGGAGTAAAAAACAGTGATTTCCTTTTAAAGGGAAGCAGAAAAATGACACAGGTAAAACTGAAAGACGGTTCTGCACTTTTGATTCAGAACAATGAAGGACAAATGATTTTTAAGCTTATCAAGAATGGAAAAGAAACAGAGATGCTGAAACCTTCACCGGATTATATTTATGGTCAGGTAAGTGAATTTGACATTGACGGCGACGGAAAACCTGAAATGCTGATTGCCTATCGCAGTGCGCCTGCTGCATTTGAAGTTCATATTTACAAGAAAGCAGAGTTTGAAGTGGACTATAAACTCTTCACCACTATTAACGGACAAGATCATTGTGAATTTCCGGGTGACAATACTGTAAAAATTTATGCTGAAGATTTAACCATGTCGCACCTGAAGTTTAAAGCAGACGGTAGCTGGATAGTGTTACAGCAGTAATATTGATAGGATGGACAACGGTTATCTCAGTCTGTCCATTGAGCGTACTAACTCTTCATCTTTCCTGATATTTTTAGTGGCGAGGAAAAGAAACAGAACAGAAGCAAAAGGAAGTAGAGCCCCTATTCTGAAATCCTGAATGTAGAAATTACTAAACAGATTTTTCTCTTCGTTAATAAAGATTAATGCAAGAGCTATAAAGATGAAATTCATGAAGATGCCAACTTTGCAAAAAGTAATTTGTCTCTTTCTGTGTTTATAAAGAAACAAAGGAACAAACTGTAACAATATCATAACTAACCAAACCATCATCAATATGATATGCGTACCGGCGCCGATACTTCCGATGGAAACACCGGCTGTAGCGCCATTCGTCCAAACAGGAAACACAAATAAAAGCCCCGTTGCTATGATTGAAAGCAGAATATAAACAGTTTGAATACGCTGAAGCATAAATACGATTTTAGGGACAAATTTAACTGCTGAAATCTTCTTTATCGGTGTAATCGGCTAAAGAAATTATTTTTGCTGACCGTCATTCTGAATAATGTGAATAATCAGTAAGTTATTTCAGAAGTATTCAACACGATTTAAAATAAAATTATGAATGAAGTATATATAATTGATGTAGTGCGCACACCTATTGGAAAGTATGGTGGAGCATTAAGTTCTGTTCGTCCGGATGATTTAGCCGCATTAGTGATTAAAGAAATTATCAAACGCAATCCAAATGTGGATGTCAGCCGGATTGAGGATGTAATTTTTGGTGATGCTAATCAGGCAGGCGAAGATAACCGTGATGTTGCCCGCATGGCAGCGCTGCTCGCAGGATTACCTGTAGAAGTTGGAGGTGTTACAGTTAACCGGCTGTGTGCTTCAGGGTTACAGTCTGTTATGGATGCAGCGCGGGCTATTAAGTGCGGTGAAGGAGATATTTATCTTGCAGGGGGAGTAGAGAGTATGACACGGGCGCCATTTGTCATGTCAAAATCAGAAAAAGGATTTAGTCGAAAAACCGAAATTTATGACTCAACTATCGGCTGGCGGTTTGCCAATAAAAAACTTACGGATATACACTATCCTTATTCCATGGGGGAAACTGCGGAGAATGTAGCAGAGAAATGGAAGATTTCCAGAGAAGAACAAGACCGGTTTGCACTGTTATCACAAGAAAAATATGCTGCCGCACATAAGGCACAGAAGTTCAGAGAGGAGTTGATTCCTGTAAATGTTTACAACAGCAAAGGGGAGGAAATGATTTTCAGTAAGGATGAACCGCCTCGGGAAACTTCTTTAGAAAAGCTGGCAGGATTAAAGCCGGCATTTAAAAAAGGTGGAACTGTAACAGCAGGAAATTCCTCAGGAATAAATGACGGGGCAGCTTGTTTGATTCTGGCTTCGGATAAAGCGGTGAAAGAAATGAATCTTACGCCGATGGCAAGGGTAGTGACATCTGCCTCTGCAGGTGTTGACCCTGCTTATATGGGAACAGGTCCCGTTCCGGCTACAAAAAAGGTATTGAAGCGCGCCGGTATTTCTGTAAATGATTTGGATTTAATTGAGTTGAATGAGGCATTTGCATCGCAATCCATTGCCTGCATCCGCGAGTTGAATCTGGATGTTTCTAAAATAAATGTAAACGGTGGTTCTATCGCTATCGGTCATCCTTTGGGATGTTCAGGTTCCCGCATTTCTGCAACGCTGTTACATGAAATGAAGAAAAGAAAAGTGCGCTATGGTTTAGCAACCATGTGTGTGGGGGTAGGTCAGGGAGCAGCAGTAGTTTATGAAAGAGTATAAGTAAATTTGCAAGTAACTATGCTGAGTAAATCATTAATAAAAGAAAAAATCAAGGAAGAACTTCCCTTCCTTCAGGAGTATTTTGGTGTGAAGAGAGTTGGACTTTTTGGTTCTTTCGTGAAAGGATTAGCCACAGCTAATAGTGATATTGATTTTATAATTGAATTTAATAAACCGGCAGGGTTTCGTTTTTTTAATCTTGCCGATTATCTTGAAGAGAAATTTCAGCGACCTGTAGATATTCTTACACCAGCAGGAGTCAAAAGTATTCGGGCTAAAGAAGTAGCGGAAAGAATTTTGAAAGAAGTGGAATATGTCTAAACGGGAAGATAAACTTTTGGTACAGGACATTCTTGAATCTATTTCACGCATTCAGCAATATTTGAAGGGATATAAGTATGAACAGTTAACAGACGATTTAAAGACTCAGGATGCGGTTATAAGAAACTTGCTGATTATTGGAGAAGCAGCAAAACTTTTTTCTGAATCCTTTCGCTCTAAGAATCCACACATTCCATTTAAAGAGATGGCAGATCTTCGCAACCGTTTAGTGCATGATTATTTCGGAGTGAATTACGATGTAGTTTGGGATATTATTCAGATTGACCTTCCTCCCCTGCAGTTGGAATTAAAAGGGGCACAGTTTTAATATTAGAAAACGGAATGCACCCTTTTCAGAGATATTTTCTTGAGGTGGCTTACAAAGGCACAAACTTTAACGGATGGCAAGTACAGAAGAATGCGGGCTACACGGTTCAGCAGGTATTGAATGAACAGCTCTCCATTCTTTTCCGGGAAGAAATTACTTCACAGGGAAGCAGCCGTACGGATAAAGGCGTTCATGCACAGCAGAATTTTTTACACTTTGATGCTATTAATCCGTTGCCGGATAAATTTATCTGGCGGATTAACTTTATGCTTCCGGATGATGTGGTGGTAAAAAATATTTTTCCTGTAAACACAAAATGTAATGCCCGCTTTGATGCCATTGGCAGAACATACAGATATGTTATTTCATACCGTAAAAATCCATTCAACGCAGCGGTTGCCTATTATTATCCCTATACAGAAATTGATGCAGACAGGTTAAATGAGGCAGCGGAAAAACTATTTCATCATACTGATTATATGGCATTCAGCAAGAAGCGGACTCAGGTGAAAACTTCACTTTGTTTTATTTCCCGTGCAGAATGGAAGCATAACAAGAGCGAAAACGAATTGATTTTTATAGTAAGCGCCAACCGGTTTTTGCGCGGTATGGTGCGCGGATTAGTGGCAACTATGATTCAGGTAGGAAGAGGTAAACTCTCTGTTGAAGATTTTGAGAAAATTATTTTAAGCCGGCAGCCTGATAAGACGAACTTTTCTGCACCGGCTAATGGTTTAACATTAATTGAGGTGAGATATCCTGATAATTATTTTGATTAACTAAATGAAGAAACTGCTCGATAGAGTTATTGATTTTAATTTACTGCTGCGTGTATTGCGATTGGTAGGTCCATACAAACGTAGGTTTTACATTGCTGTTCTTATCGCAATACTTATTGCCGGATTATCGGTACTTAATCCCTACCTGATTCAGTTGACAATAGATAAATATATTTTACAAGGCAACTGGAAAATGCTACAGAATATGACCATCGTAATGTTGGTGGTATTATTTATCCAGGGATTCCTTTCCTACAACTTTACACTTATTACAGCTTGGCTCGGTCAGTCTATAATAAAGAATCTGCGTGTTCGGGTGTTTGGACATTTACTCAGTATGAATACAAGGTATTTTGATAAGACTCCGGTTGGCGTATTAACCACAAGAACAATTAATGATATTGAAACCATCAATGATATTTTCTCAGAGGGTATCATCACCATTCTCAGCGACTTGCTTACGATTGTTGTAGTGCTGACCTTTATGTTTCTATCATCATGGAAAATCACCCTTATTTGTATGAGTGTATTTCCACTGTTGCTGATTGCAACTTATTTTTTTAAAGAAGGCATCCGTAAATCGTTTACGGATGTGCGTAATCAGGTAGCACGGCTCAATACTTTTTTGCAGGAACATATTACAGGAATGAGTGTGATACAGATTTTTAATGCGGAAGAATCAGAGATGAAGAAGTTCAGAGAAATCAACAAAGCACATCGCTCGGCACACATTCGTTCTATTTTTTATTATTCTGTTTTTTTTCCTGCAGTAGAAATTATTTCTGCTGTAGCAATGGGGTTGCTGGTTTGGTACTGGGCAGGGCAATACCTGAAAGAATATACTTCTGTCGGTCAGTTGAATGCATTTATCATTTGTATTAACCTTCTTTTCCGTCCGATACGGATGTTGGCAGATAAGTTCAACACGTTACAGATGGGAATGGTAGCAGCAGAACGGGTTTTTAAGATAATTGACAGTGAGGATAAACTGCAAAACACAGGAACTGTAACAGCTAACAGCATAGCAGGAAATATCCGGTTTGAAAATGTCTGGTTCGCTTATGATGAAAAGAATTTTGTATTGAAAGATATTTCATTTGAAGTGAAGCAGGGAGAAACTCTTGCTATAGTGGGAGCAACCGGTGCAGGAAAATCATCCATCATTAATATTTTAAACCGCTTCTATGAAATTCAGAAAGGAACAATTTATATTGATGGAGTAAATATTAAAGACTATGATGTGTATTCTCTTCGCAGAAATATTGCATTAGTGTTACAGGATGTATTTCTCTTCTCCGGATCAATCATGGAAAATATAACATTGAGAAACAGCAATGTGAAAAGAGAGGAAGTAATCCATGCAGCCAAGCTTTGTGGTATTCATGATTTTATTGAGAAGTTTCCGGGCAGATATGATTACGAAGTAAAAGAGCGCGGCGCTACCTTATCAAACGGGCAACGGCAACTTATTTCATTTGTGCGTGCGTTGATATTCGACCCTAAGATTTTGATTTTAGATGAAGCCACTTCATCTATTGACACTGAATCAGAGCAACTGATTCAAGCGGCTATTGATAAAATGATTGTAAACCGCACATCCATCATTATTGCACACCGGCTTTCCACCATTCAGAAGGCAGACAAGATTATAGTGCTTGATCATGGAGAAATGAAAGAAATGGGCACACATTCAGAACTGCTTGAGCTAAACGGCTTCTATGCCCGGTTATATGAAATGCAGATGAAGAAAAGTGTTACAGTGCTTTAACCTTAGTAAGTCAGTTGTAATTTTCCCTTAGTATAATTTCTGATTTTATCGGTTAATTCAGGATGCTGAGATAATCGCTGACCATAGGAAGGAATCATCTCACAGAGTTTTTCCTTCCATTCATTTTTCACTCTGTCAGGAAAGCATTTTTCGAGAATATTCAGCATGATAAAAACAGAAGTAGAAGCGCCGGGAGAAGCGCCAAGCAAAGAAGCTAATGTGCCTTTCTCATTTACCACTACCTCTGTACCGAACTCTAATATGCCGCCTTCTTCTTTATCTTTTTTTATTACCTGAACCCGCTGTCCTGCAATTTTTAAATCCCAATCTTCCTCCTTAGCGTCTTTAATAAATTGCCGCAACGCGGCTATTCGTTGCGATTTTGTCATAGAAACTTGTTCAATCAGATATTTGGTGAGTGGAATATTGTGCCACCAAGCGCCAAACAAAGAGCGAATGTTTTTATAGTTTACACTTTCAGGTAAGTCGAGGTAGCTGCCCTCTTTCAAAAACTTAGTAGAGAATCCTGCAAACGGTCCGAACAGAAGAGCTTTTTGTCCGTTAATAATTCTTAAATCCATATGTGGAACTGACATAGGCGGCGCACCTATGGAAGCCTGTGTATATACTTTTGCGTGATGCTGATTAATAAGTTCCTGATTATATGATACCAACCACTGACCTGAAACAGGGAATCCGCCATAACCTTCACTTTCTTTTATGCCGGAACTTTCCAGCAGAGGCAGTGCATATCCGCCGGCGCCAATGAATACAAAGTCAGTAGTAAATTTCTGCCTGTGATTATTAATTCTATCCTTTACCTCAAGAAGCCATCCGTTGTTGGTATCAGGTTCAATATCTTTTACTTCATGATAGAAGAAAACATCTACACCCGATACATCGGTAAGGAAATGTTCCATTTTGTTTGTCAGACTTCCGAAGTTGACATCTGTACCTAAATCCATTTTAGTAGCAGCCAATGCTTCATTGCCTTTTCTCTTTCTCATTATCAGAGGAATCCACTCCTGAAGTTTTTTATGATCGGATGAGAACTGCATAGGGGCAAACAGATGCGACTGAGTAAGCGCTTTATGTCTTCTGTTAAGAAAATCAGAATCCTTCTCACCAAAAACCAAGCTCATGTGCGGACAGGAGTTAATGAAGTCTCTTGGAGAACTGATGTGTCCTTTATTAATCAGGTATGACCAAAACTGTTTGGATACTTCAAACTCCTCTACCGTTTTCTCTGCTTTTGAAATATCAATAGTTCCATCTGCTTTTGCAGGAGTATAATTGAGTTCACAGAATCCGGAGTGACCTGTACCTGCATTGTTCCATGCAGCAGAACTTTCCTGTGCAAATTTCCCCAGCCGTTCAAATATGGCAACTCTTTTTCCGGGATGAAGTTCATTGATGAGAGTAGCTAAGGTAGCGCTCATAATCCCTCCTCCTATCATAATGTAATCGTAATGATATATTAATGTTTCTTTGATTGAAGTCCTTGACATATCTTAAATGATAAAGAATTAATAAAAATCTATTCAGTTGAAGATATACTTTTTAAGTAAGTACGAAATTGTAACAGGCAGTATTACTATCTCGTTCCTGTTTTGATTTATTTTTTTAGAGATGTCATATATGGCTAAAAAGGGAGTTTTATACTTTCCGGAATAATGAATTGATTAGAATATTCATCTTTCAGAAAACTGATGGGGGCATTGGGCGCTGTATAAATATCTTTTTTCTGAAGTCCCCAGGGTTTCCAGTATTCAGAAAGCACATCGGCAAACATTTTATCATCCCATTTTGCAAACAGCGGTATGACGTCTTTAACTGTTACAGATTCAGATTCTATAACTATGCTCTCGTCAAATTGTTTAATATGATATTCAGGTCTGTACTGTAACAGGTATCTTGAATAAACAAATCTTGCTTTCAGTTCCTCAAACTGAACAGGGTGCAGCATAGTACTGCCTATTTTATCCAGAATATCCTTTTCATTTTGTTTCACCATACCGTTATCCTGTAACATTCCTATTATACCGAAGCCGTTAACACCAACAGAAAAAATAAGATTAACACTATCATCGCGATAATTGAAAATGTCTTTTGAGTACTTGAGTCTCACTATCGTCATGTTCCATGGTTTTATACCTCCGAAACGAATTGGCGAGATTAGCGACTGGAGCATCAGATGAAACAGCGCAAACCTTTTTTTCAGAATAGGAGAGATTTTAAATTCGGATTTTCTCTTCCTGCAATTTTCTCTCTCAATCAGCAAATCATGATACAATACACCGTAAACCATTCTGCCCATCCAAAGAAAAAGTCTTTGTTCATTCAAAGAACGGACGGCATCATATCCTCCGTCAAAAGCGGTTTGTACTTCATTATCCAATACGGAGAAAGCATTTCTTACTATCTCCGAGCATGGTAATTTAAAATCTTTGTGCAGGAAAGAAGTAACATTATCCATCATCGTGAATTTAGAATCACCCATGTTATAGCGATTCAGCACCCATTCAGGAAATACGGTGATAGATTCGTCGGAAGCAGAAAGTTCAGTGCCGGTGAGGAAGCAGTCTTTTTCATCAAAGTGTAAATTTTCAATCGGATTATATAGTCGTAAAGACATATCGGTAAAGTTAGTATTGTAACAGCCGGAGTGTTGTCGGTTAATAATGAGAAACAGAAAATAACAAGGCACGATATTCTGTCTGGAGCGTAAAGATAATTTGTGAATTATACTTTAGGCGCTAATATTTATTAACGCAACTCTTTCTCTCTTATTTTATTTCTATTTGGTAAGAGATTGAGTTTTTTCTTTAGGGTGTTATGTAGAGAATTTGCTGTACTTCGAAAGAAGCCGGAATAATCTTCGGCTATGATACAGGTGCAATACACAACAACTATAATAGTGCTTGATTAGATTTGCAGAAAAATTCTCCATCTTTTATTTATGAAAATCCTTGCTTTGGGAAGCTCCAGGCGATTAAGTGAGTTTCAGGGAATAATCTCGGAAAAAGATTTAGTCGTGATGACTTCTTATAAAGAGCTAAAAGATAAAACGGAAGATTATTTTAACGAGTTTGAGTTGATTGTAGACCTAAATCTTGATGAATTCCCTGAACGGATTCATCTATATAAAAATCTGTCAGGCAAACCGGTTTTAGGTTGTGCAGTAAAAAAATCTTTAGCGGGAATATGTGAGGATGTTACTTCTGTAAAATGTTTTTTTATTGGCGTAAATTCTCTCCCCGGATTTATTAACAGAAAGCTGCTGGAAGTTTCTTTTCCTGATGAAAAGTCAAAAGGAAAATTCGCTGCCATAAGTAATCAACTCAACTGGAAATGGAAAGAGGTGAAGGACAGTGTGGGAATGGTAACACCGCGCATCATTGCTATGCTGGTGAATGAAGCCTGTTGGGCATTGGAAGAAGGAACGGCGTCTGAATCGGATATTGACAAAGGGATGAAGCTGGGTACTGCCTATCCATTCGGACCATTTGAGTGGGCAGACCGTATTGGAATAAAAAATATTTACGAGACACTGCTTGCGGTACAAAATGCGCATAAAGATATCCGGTACAATATCTCCTCGCTGATAAAATCAATGTATGACAGTAAACAAACTTTTTACTCTTAATTTTAGCCTCTGAAAATGGTATTAATATATTCTATACAGGTAACTGCGCGGCTTCAGTATATAGCGGATCTGATTTTCAGAGATTTGCTGGAAGTGGATGTTGATTTTACCACGAGTATAGATAAGTTCTATAATTATGATGGACCCAAAATCAACTATACCAAGGATATTCTTTCGGAAGGTATTCATATATATCCACACACCATTTTATTTGAAAAGGAGGTGCACCCGCAGCGGATGGATTACGGGGAATATAAAAAACGTGTTACTCTCTTCTCTAACCACGAACGTGCCGACCTTCCCTATGACCCGCTGGCTGCAAGTTTTTTTTTGGTAAGCCGTTATGAGGAATACCTCCCGTTCAAAGGTGACAAGTACGATCGTTTTCGCGGCGAAAAGAGTATTAGTTACTTCAAGGCATTTTACAATGAACCTCTGGTAAACCACTATGCGTTGCACATTAAAGAACTGTTACAGAAATTCTTTCCTTCCTTGATTTTCCCTGCCAAAGAATATCAGTTCATTCTTACTTATGATATTGATATTGCTTTTCGCTTTAAGGGGAGAGGTTTTTTACGTTCGAAAGGGTCTATGGTTAAATCCTTGCTGAAGCGGGACTGGGAGTTTTTTACTCTGCGTAAAAGTGTTTTAGCCGGTGAAGAACAAGATCCGTATGATACTTTTGAAGACCAGCTTTCCATCAGCAACACATACAGAGTTTATCCTGTGTATTTTTTCCCTATGGGAAATTACAGTAAGTATGACAAAAACATTTCATGGAGAAGCGGAACTCTCCGTCAATGGATTAAAAAAATATCTGAGCGGTTTTTAATAGGATTGCACCCCAGCTATTCATCCAACACGAAGCCCAAAAACTTAGAAATGGAAATTGCCCGGCTTAATTCCATTACCGGAAAGCAGATTGTGCGTAGCCGCCAGCATTATCTGAAAATTACTTTTCCCAATACCTACCGCACATTGATTGCATTAGGTATGCAAGAAGACTGGTCGTTGGGACATGCTTCCATTCTTGGTTTCCGCGCAAGCATTGCCTCTCCTTTTTATTTCTACGATTTGTTGAAAGATGAGCAAACCAATCTGAAGATATTTCCATTTGCCGCAATGGATTCAACACTGCATTACTATCTCAAACTCTCTCCCAAATCAGCATTAGAAGAGTTGAAGTTATTAGTGAATGAAGTTAAAAGCGTTCAGGGGACTTTTATATTCATTGCCCACAACGATTTAATCAGTAAGACAAGCGTATGGAAAGGATGGAATAAATATTTTGAAGAATTTATTGCCTATGCGCGAGAGTAAAATCCTTTATCTCTCTCAAGATAGGGTTGATATGAAAAAGTGGGATGAGTGTATAGCCCATTCTATAAATGAATTACCCTATGCTTATTCCTGGTATTTGAACAGTGTCTGTTACAGTTGGGATGCTTTAGTACTGAATGATTATGAATCTGTTTTCCCATTAACATGGAAAAAGAAAGCCGGCATATCTTATTTATATCAGCCGTTCTTCACCCAGCAGCTTGGAATTTTCTCTACTCAGAAAATTACTCCTGAGCTTGTAAATGCCTTTTTAGAAAACATCCCTGAAGAATTTAAACTCATTGAAATAAATCTTAATGCAGATAATGATTATTCGGGAAACTTGTTTTCAGTAAAAAAGAAACTTACCCATCATTTATTACTGAATAATAATCATAGTAAGATTACTTCAGGATATAATGAAAATACAAAAAGGAATCTAAAGAAAGCCCGGAAAGGAAATCTTAGTGTTACAGATAATGTTTCGCCTGAAACTTTGATTTCACTATTCAGAAAAAATCAAGGTGACAGGGTAAATGAAATAAAGTCAAAAGACTATGAACGACTTAAAAACCTGATGGATTCTGTTTTGAAAAATAGCTCCGGAGAAATTATTGGTGTAACAGGCAACGATGGACAGATTTGTGCCGCAGGATTCTTTGTCCGATCAAAAAGGTTCATCATTAATATTTTCCCTTCTTCCAATGAAACCGGAAGAAAGAATGGAGCGATGTTCAGGTTAATTGATTTTGTATTGGAGAAATATGAGCACTCTGATTTAATTTTCGACTTTGAAGGTTCTGAAATTTCTTCCATCTCAAAATTTTACAAAGGTTTTGGCTCACATGAAGTGTTTTATCCGTTCATCAGAAGAAATAATATACCTTGGTGGATGAAAATTTTAAAGAAATAAAATATGATAGTTGACCTCTCAAAACAACATTCGTTAGTTAACCAGTTTGTCTCTGAAATTCGCAGCTTAGACACACAGCATGACCGGATGCGATTCAGAAAAAACATAGAGCGCTTCGGTGAAATTTGCGCTTATGAAATCAGTAAGACATTAGAGTATGAAAACAAAAGAATTGTAACACCTCTAGGAACTTTGGATGTTCCTTTACTAAAAGAACAGCCGATACTTGGAACCATTCTGCGGGCAGGACTTCCATTGCACAGAGGCGTACTCAATTATTTTGACCATGCTGATAATGCATTCATCAGCGCTTATCGTCATCACTTGGAAGATGGATCTTTTGAAATCCGTTTAGAATATTTAGCAAGCGCTTCACTTGACAACAAAATATTAATCATTGTTGACCCGATGCTTGCCACCGGTTCTTCCATGGTAATGACTCTGAAACAGATTTACAAATTTGGCAAACCCAAACATACACATATTGTTTGTGTTATTGCCAGTAAAGCCGGAGTGGAAAAGGTACAAAACAATCTGACTGATTTTACTATTTGGACAGGCGCTATTGATGATGAACTGAATTCTAAAGCATATATCGTTCCCGGACTCGGTGATGCCGGTGATTTGGCTTACGGTGGAAAAGTGCAAAATTGAGTTTTATATAAAGAGAGTCGTCTGAAATAGATAGTTATTCCCAGAGAAAATTTCAGTGTTAAATATTTTTTCGGATTCAGAGATACTGATTTTCTAAATTGGCAAAATCAATTATCAGATTGTTAAAGAAATTTTTCCTTAAAAATAAAATAGAAGCCGGATGCGATGAAGCAGGTCGCGGCTGTTTGGCAGGTCCTGTATTTGCCGCAACCGTTATTCTTCCAAAAAAATTTTCACACAACCTGCTCAATGACTCTAAGCAAATGAATGAAGAAGACCGAAATCTGCTTCGATCTGTTATAGAGGAAAAGGCTATTGCCTGGGCAGTAGCCTCAGTTAGTAATACAGAGATTGATGAAATTAATATCCTGAATGCTTCTTTTCTTGCTATGCACAGGGCGCTTAATAAACTCTCTGTAACACCTGAGTTGTTACTCATTGACGGAAACAGATTTAAACAATACAAAGCAATTGAACATCGCTGTATCGTAAAAGGTGATGCGACTTATGCTTCAATCGCTGCCGCTTCCGTTCTCGCTAAAACCCATCGGGATGAGTACTTACTGAAACTTCATAAGAATTATCCAAACTATGGATGGGATAGAAACAAAGGATATCCTACCATTGAACATCGTGCTGCTATCCGTGAATTTGGTGTTACAGAACATCATCGCACTACATTCAACCTGTTGGGAGTTGATTCTCAAATGAGTTTATTTAACGCATAGTATGGCTAAGGCAAAACATAAAAAGACAAAGCAACCGGTACCTGCTGCTCAGCCGGCTGAAAATTCAAGGTCAAAATTCTTTATCTCTGATAATGTTTTTGCACTGCTTATTGCTTCTCTTTATTCACTTATTGTATTCTTGGGAATATTTTACCATGAACCGTGGCGGGATGAAATTCAGGCGTGGTTGATTGCACGTGACAGTCACAGCATTTCTGAGCTTTTCCAAAATCTGAAATACGAAGGACATCCGGCATTGTGGCATTTATTGTTGTTTGTACTCACAAGTGTTACAGATAATCCGTTTAGTATGCAACTGCTTCACGGGCTGATTGCGGTAGCCACTATTTTTCTTTTCACTAAATATTCACCGTTCAAAAGGTTACATAAAGTGTTGTTTGCAGCAGGATACTTTATGATTTTTGAATATGCTATGATTGCCCGCAACTATGCCCCGGGAATTTTCTTCATGATATTGTTTATGGCGCTTTATAAAAATAAGGCAAAAAATATATTGTACCTGAGTGTAACACTGTTACTGATGGCTAATACCAATATTTATGCGTTGATAATAGCTGGTTGCCTGTTTGTAATTTGGATGGTAGATTTATTTGCAACACGCCCTCAAAAAATACCCTCAGTCCTGATTGCAGGAATAATTATAGCTATAGTCGGGTTACTATTATCAGCTTGGCAGATAAAACCTAACGAGCACAGCCGTAACTATATCATGTTTATGGATCATTTTGACATGACCAGATTGCGTTTTGCAATGGCTGATATGGTTCGCACTTTTATTCCTCTGCCTGTTTTCTCTGCTTTTACATTCTGGAATTCAAATGTTGTAATTAAAGATCAGGTGAACATCAGCAATGAAATTTTTTCTATTTCAATTATATTATGGTTGCTTTTTGCCGTTTTGTTTTTGCGCAATAGAAATGCATTTCTGTTTTATATAGGCGCTACTCTCGGTATCCTCGGATTTACTTATCTCACCTATCTCCCTTACCTGCGTTATGTAGGTCATCTGTATATCATATTCTTTATGGCATGGTGGTTTGCAGAAATGAAATCTGCCGACAACGCTTACCAAAAGTTGATACCTTCTTTTCTGTTACAGTTCAGTAATCTGATTTATAAAGTTAGATATGTAATACTGCTTCCTCTGTTATTAGTTCAATTGGTTGCAGGTTTATTTGCATGGTATTCAGATGTTGTAAATGTTTTTTCACAAAACGAAGCAACCGGCAGATATTTAATGACTGAGCAATTGAATAAATATGAGATGATTGGGTTTTCCGACATGATGGCTGTAGGAGTTGCCGGATGGATTGATAAGCCGTTGTATTATTGTGAGCGGAGTGAGTACGGAACATTTATCAAATGGGACGATCTGCGAAAGCACGGATTACCTATCCAAAATGTAATTGATGATGTGTTTAAGCTAACACGAAATAAAAAGGAGCCGGTTATTTTCATTTCTAACTCTCAGTTGAATGCAAACGGAACGCCTGTTACAGAAATGGTCTTTATTGATTCAGTTAAAATGACTTTATTGAATAGATTTTCACCTTCTATTGTGCCCGAAGAATCATTTTACATTTACAACATTCAGCGAATTAAGTAAGCATCAGTACCTGTTGTGATTATTCATTACTGTTTAACAGTTTGAATTTTCTGTTTCACCATTGTAATAAACGAGTTAAACTCATCATCCTTAAAATCTTTTTTAGAAAAGATATAAAATGAAGATTTTGTCGGATACAGAAGTACTATAGTTTCTGAGATAACTGCAAGCTGAAAATTTTCCCACTGTATAATCGTTTCTCCTCTTTCAGTCTTCATTGTAATCTCTTCTTCTGTAACAGCAATCTGTATGGTTTGAGGTGAGTTTTTCAGTTGCTTAAACATTCTTTTCCCTATCGTTTTCATTGTCCGGATATGGACAACGATTATAATCAACCCATAAACCACAAAGGAATAGTTAAGAATCTGTCTTCCCTCATTTCTTGAAATCAGAATTAGAAGCAACCCTGTCCAAATTAATAAAATCCCTAAGAACAGAAGGAGTCTCCCTTGTAACACAGTGTTTTTTTTGTAGTGAAGTGTGTATGCTTCCTGCAAAACTTCAGGAGTATATTGAAAAGTCAGATTTATCATTGTGCAAATTTAACAATACTGACTTTCATTATTTTTGCACTATGGAAGAAACAACGCAACGAACAGAAGTCTCAAGTATTGGTGAATTCGGATTAATCCGTCACCTCACTCAGAATTTTAAATTGAAAAATGAATCAAGCATTGTAGGAGTTGGTGATGATGCCGCCGTTTTGCAATTCAATAACAAACGAACAGTTGTAACAACCGATTTGCTTATTGAAGGAATTCATTTCGATTTGATGTATGTGCCGCTAAAACATTTAGGCTACAAGTCTGTTATTGTGAATCTTTCTGATGTGTATGCGATGAATGCCATACCGAAACAGATAACAGTTTCTATTGCCGCTTCCAATCGTTTTTCGGTGGAAGCGTTAAGTGAGTTATATGAGGGGATTTATCACGCTTGCGAGAAATATAAAATAGATCTGGTTGGCGGAGATACTTCCAATTCTACCAAAGGTTTGGTTATTTCTGTTACAGCAATCGGTGAAGTAGATGAAAAGAAAGTTGTGTTGAGAAGCACTGCAAAAGAAAGCGATTTGCTCTGTGTGTCAGGAGATTTGGGAGCAGCTTATCTCGGCTTGCAATTATTGGAAAGAGAGAAAAGAATTTTTCTTGAAAACCCAAACGTTAAACCCAATCTGGAAGATCAGAAATACTTAGTAGGCAGGCAATTGATGCCTGAAGCAAGAAAAGATATTGTGGAATTACTTGATCAGCTTGGAGTAATCCCCACTTCAATGATTGACATTTCCGATGGTCTTTCTTCCGAAGTGCTTCACATCTGCGAAAATTCAAAGGTCGGCTGCCGGTTGTATGAAGATAAAATTCCGGTTGCGGAAGAAACCTACAACATGGCGCTGAAGTTTAATCTTGATCCTACTACTTGTGCATTGAGTGGCGGAGAAGATTATGAATTGCTGTTCACTGTAGCACAAAAGGATTTTGAAAAGATAAAAAACAATCCGCTGCTATCTGTAATAGGACACATTACAAGTGTTACAGATGGAATAAAGTTAGTTAGCAAGTCGAACAACATTTATGATATTACCGCTCAGGGCTGGAATCAGTTTACTGAAAAAATAATTAAATAAGAACTGTTATTCCCTGTTCTTTGAATCTATCCAAATTGTAACAGGACCGTTATTTATCAGACTCACTTTCATATCTGCACCAAATTTTCCGGTAGCGACAGGTTTTCCTAAATCTTTGATAAGCTGCTGAATCATTTTTTCATAGAGCGGAACAGCTATTTCCGGTTTTGCCGCTTTGATGTATGAAGGACGATTCCCTTTCTTAGTGGAAGCGTGTAGCGTAAATTGACTGACTAAAATTATTTCTCCATTTACCTCTTTCACTGAAAGGTTCATCACTCCGTTTGTATCATCAAAGATTCGGAGGTTAACTATCTTTGAGGAAAGCCATTCAATATCTTCCGGTGCATCTGCTTCTTCAATTCCCAGCAACACGAGCAACCCGTTACCGATTGAGGAAACAATCTCTCCTTCAATCCTTACAGATGCTTCTGAAACCCGTTGAATCAATATGCGCATCTCAATCGTAAATTTTTTCTTCTGATTTTATTTCTTCAATTATGTTCCGGTAGTTAATGTACCGCGACTCACTTATTTCATCATGCTTTACCGCTTCTTTCACAGCACATTTCGGCTCATTGATGTGAAGACAATTATTAAACTGACAATCGTGTAACACCTTCTCCATCTCCGGAAAGTAGTGTGACACTTCCTCAACTTTAAAGTCAAGGATACCGAATTCCTTTATTCCGGGAGTATCAATAATAAATCCACCGAATGGCAGTTCAAACATTTCTGCAAAGGTGGTAGTATGTGTTCCTTTACCATGGTAATTAGAAATTTCTCCGGTCTTCAGATTCAATCCGGGATAAATTTTATTGATGAGTGTTGATTTACCCACTCCGGAATGACCGGCTACCAGTGTAATTTTGTTTCTGAGAATTTCCTTAACATCATCCACATGAAATTCTTTTTCTGCTGAAGTTAAGATCACGCTATAACCCGCCTTTTCGTAAAGTGCAGAAAGTTTCTCCAGTTCCTTTTGCTCTTCTTCAGAATAAATATCTGCCTTGTTAAAAACAATTGTCGTTGGAATGTGATAAGCAGTTGCTGTAACAACAAACCGGTCTATGAATCCGGTGGAAGTTCTTGGCTGTGACAATGTTGCCATCAGCATTGCCTGATCAAGATTTGCTGCAAGAATATGTTCCGCTGTTCTGTTCCGTGATGACTGGCGGATGATGTAATTACTCCTTGGTACTACCTTTTTAATTATGCCGGTTCCTACTCCCTCTTCCATTTCCACTTCTACCAAATCACCAATAACGACAGGGTTAGTAGTTCGTCTGTCAATAAGGCGATACTTCCCCGTCATGCGGCATTGTACAACAGTTTTGTCTTCCATCAAGACACTATACCAACTTCCGGTGGATTTAATAACTCTACCCTGCATTTTTAAAATTGATGCTTGCGGTAAGCCGCTTATTGTTCAGCAAAAAATCCTGTTGTTTCTGTCTGCTGTTGTTAATTATTCTCATACTAATTCCAGCGAGTGAATTGTATCAGACATCCGCGATATAAGAGATAAGTCCTTCTCAATAGCATTCCCCACAACAATAATATCCGCACCGGCTTTGCAGCTTTCCAATGCTTTTTCAGGTGTTATAATTCCGCCTCCGACAATCAGTGGAACGGAAATACTTTCACTGACTTTTTTTATCATAGAAGTTCTAACCGGATGATTTGCTCCGCTGCCTGCATCCATAAAAATCAGTTTCAACCCAAGCATTTCGCCCGCCATGGCAGTGCTCATTGCAATATCATTTTTGTCCGCCGGAATCGGAGTAGTGTTGCTGATATAAGAAACTGTTGTTCCCCTTCCTCCGTCAATCAGCATATAACCGGTTGGTAAAACCTCCAAGCCGCTTTCTTTTACAAGAGGCGCTGCAATTACATGCTGACCAATCAGCAAATCAGGATTGCGTCCGGAAATAAGCGAAAGAAAAAATATTGCGTCTGCTTTATTGTTTACTTGTGTAACACTTCCGGGAAATAGAATAACAGGAATCTTACATGCATTTTTTATTCCCTCAACACACTCATTCAGTACATTATTTACCAATAAGCTTCCGCCTAAAAAGATATAATCTACTTCAGCTTTCACTGACAAGTCAACCGTCTGTAACAGCGATTCGCGTGTTACTTTGTCGGGATCAATCAGTACAGCAAATTTTTTCTGTCCTGCTTTTTTTCCTTCAATGATAGAGTGGTAAATCTGTTGTTTCATTCGCGTGTGAACAAATGTAGGAATAGATGATGAAAGGTTGGAAATCTTTTCTGCCGATTTACTTATTTTTCTTTAACCACTGGTGTAGAATGATTAGATTCCACATCCGGTTGAAAAGGTATTTTTCACCATTCAGAAATCTTCTTTTTAGTTCTGAAACTTTCTTTGCATCAACAATTCCAAACTCGTCAACCGTTTTTTCATTAAGCGTTTCTTCAAGTAATGGTTTTAGTTCATTCGTCAGCCACGAACTCAATGGAATTGAAAAACCCCACTTAGGGCGATTGAAATATTCTTTAGGCACTAAATCATAGAGCACTTCTTTAAGTAAATACTTTGACACTCCATTTTTTATTTTCAAATTTTCTGACAGATTGAGTGCAAACGAAACCACACGGTAATCAAGAAAGGGAGTTCTTGTTTCAAGAGAATATTTCATGCTTGCACGATCCACCTTAACCAGTAAATCATCTTTTAAATAATGGTTAATATCAAATAACGCCTGTTCTTCTTTAGCTGAAAGTTTTCGCTTCAGCGCTCCCATATTCTCATTCAAAAAATAATTTGTGTTCGGTTTTTTTACTAATAAACTTTCTATTTCCTTTTCACTAAAGAAGTATTGCTCCTGAGAAAAAATATGGTTTCTGATTCTTTCTTTGGAAGGATAATTCAGAACGAATCCCGCTCTCTTATACCTATGTGGTAAAGTTGAAAGCAATAACGCTGCGGGTTTCCTTGCAGCGCTAATCAGCGGGTTACTCAATCGTTTTGCCCATGTGTACATTCCATATCCATGAAACAACTCATCACCACCGTCTCCCGATAATGTCATTGTAACATATTGACGTGCGAGTTTTGAAACAATCATTGTAGGTATAGCTGACGGATCAGCGAATGGTTCATCATATACATCAATAATCGTATAAGCCAAATCAATGGCTTCCTTATAGGTTACAATAAATTCGTAATGCTCTGTATGAAGATGGCGGGAAACATTTTTTGCATATTCACTCTCATTAAACTTTGATTCCTTAAATCCGATGGAGAATGTTTTAACCGGATCTACAGAAACCGTTTGAGCTAAAGCTGTAACAATACTGGAGTCAATACCTCCACTCAGAAATGTACCGAATGGTACATCACTTATCATTCGCAGTTCAACTGCATTTTGCATCAGCGAACGGAATGTTGCTTTTGCGGTTTGTAAATCCGTTACAGTTTCAGGTTGTATTTGTTCTTCATTCTTCCAGAAATGTTTTATCTCCATTCCTGAAGATGTGATACTTGCATAAGCGCCTGCCGGAAATTTGAATATGTTGGAGTAAATAGTTCGAGGTTCAGCAATGTATCCGATATGCATAAACTGGGCAATCGCTGTCGGATTGATTTGTGCTGCTGAAGAAATCTTTTCTATTGCTCTCAATGCTTTTATCTCGGAAGCAAAAACAATGTCTATATCATTCTGGTAATAAAACAACGGCTTTATCCCCAGCCGATCACGAAACAGAAGCAACTCTCCCTTTACTCTGTCATAAAATGCAATGGCAAACATTCCGTTAAAAGTATTCACTACTTCAGGACCTTTCTCAGCAATCAGATTCATGATTACTTCTGTATCAGAATGTGTTTTCAATGGTTGTTTAACATCAACTGCCAACTCACGGTAATTGAAAATTTCTCCGTTGAAAATAATACTGTATCTGCCGTCTGAAGTAAACATGGGTTGATTTGCAGCAGTGGATAAATCAATAATACTCAGCCGGCGATGACCTAATCCTACAATGCGGTCTGAGAAAAAGCCTTCCGCATCAGGTCCCCGGTGACTGATGGAATCCGTCATTCGTTTTAAATCCTGTTCTGTAAATGATTGTTGTGGAGAGTAGTATCCTGCTATGCCGCACATAATGTTCGCAGTAAAAGTACTGTAAAGTTTTTAGCCGGAAGATTTAAGTTTGCCCATAGAATTTCTGACAGAGTTTTAGTCTGTCTTTCCATTGTGTAAAATGCCGTATCAAATTCATTCACAGTAACTGATACATCTAACAGTTCTTTCAATTGATGAAACCAACTGTATGAACACTGAGTGATGATAGCATTTAGAGGAGAGAAATCATTACAAAGAATCAGAACCTTCACTACAGTTTAATTTAATTTAATAATTGATACTGCCCTTCATCATTCAGTGAAACAACTTTTTTTATTCCATTAATGATTGTATAAGGAGGATCAAAAGGCGGAAACTCGGTAGCCCGAATGTGTTTCTGAATTTTTTCAAGAGTCCATGAAAGATCTATCTGTTTCAGATTTTCAATTTCGTTTCTGAAATGAAGGGAGGTTCCTCTGTCAGCAACCAATCTTTGCTGGGGAATGCGTTTATATTTTCCCTGTAACAGCAGTGGAACACATTCTTTAAAAAGAGTCAATGACTCCTCATCTGTCTTCTTAAACAGATCCCGTGCATAGGAATTTTCCGGTATAGGAAATCTTCTCTCAAATAAAATATCCCCGCCATCAATGGACTCATCTAATACATGGAGTGTTGTGCCAAATTCTTTCTTACCATCAATAATAGCATAAGAGAACTGGTTGCATCCGCGGTATTCAGGCAGTGGTGCCATGTGAAGATTAACAGCCAACTCTTTTGCCTTCTCAATATGCTGTTTTTTTAAAATACGATTATACTGAACAGAGATAAGAAAATCTACCGGATGATGATTGGATAATTCTTCAAGCGATTCGATAACAGGTACATTATATTGTTTGCATAAATTCCCGATATCATATTGTTGACCGGTACCTATCTTTCTTCCCGGGATTGCAGCACAAATTGTTATATCAAACTGATTTCTGTTTTTAAGTAAAAATTCCAGACTATAATAACCTATTTGCTTTGCACCAAGGAAAATAACTTCTTTCAATTTTACATACGTTTTGCGGATTTATACATCCGTTCTATAATATCCACTACCTTCATTCCGTCATGCGCTTTGGTCATGACTTGACTTTTTCCATTAAGCACATCTATCACATTTGCAATCATCTTATTGTGATTACTCATGCTGCCTTGATAGAATCCATAGTCATTGGCAGGACCGGATTGAGGTAAATCAACAATGTCAAATCCATCAGTTTTTTGGTATTCAAGGGCGTTTAGATATTTACCCCCAATTTTGATTGTTGCATTTTCTGCAAACACGGTGAGAGAACCTTCCATGTTTTGTTCAAAGGATGTCGTAGTATAATTCAGACTTCCTAAAGCTCCATTCAAATAATTGTAAGTAAATGACCCCGTATCTTCAAACTCTATCAGCCCGTCATGTGCCGTGTTTTTTATAATACCGCTGATATTTTCCACATCTCCAAACAAGTAATAGGAAATATCAACAAAGTGAGAGAACTGTGTGAACAATGTTCCGCCATCCATCTCTTTTGTTCCTTTCCACTTTGAACTCTCGTAATATTCTTTATTCCGGTTCCAGTAACAGTTTATTACTACATAATATATTTTACCAAGCTTCCCATCATCCAATATCTTCTTTACTGCCTGTACAGGAGGATTAAATCGGTTTTGTTTTACTACGAATAACTGTTTGTTATTATTAAGCGCCGCATTAATTAATTGCTCCGCATGTTCACTTTTGAGTGTCATTGGTTTTTCTACAATTACATGCTTTCGGGCTTCAAGTACTGCCAGCGCCGATTGAAAATGATTTCCGTTAGGAGTACAAACAGATACAATATCTACATCCGGATTTTTCAATAAATCATCTAACGACTTAGCTTGTTCTATTTTATAATTATTGGCAAAGTCTTTAGAGATTCCGGAATCAATATCATAAGCAATTACAAGTTTTGCCTCTGGATGTTCAGTAATATGTTTTGCATGACGATTACCAATATAACCGCATCCAATAATTCCAAAGCGAATAATCATGATAAAATTTTGCGAATACGCGCCAAAAATAAAAATATTTGTCTGCCATTAATAGCAGATTAATGAATTATAGAAAAATTATCGAAGCAATGTTACATCGCCCGATTGCTTCACCTCAGTTCCATCCTGAAAAACAACTTTATAATAGTAAACATAAACTCCGGAGTTTACATTCACTCCTTTGAAAGTACCATCCCAAAAGCCATTAGGATCGGTTGTGGAGAAAAGTAACTCGCCCCAACGATCAAAAATCCTTAGCTCTATTGTACTTAACAAGCCAGAGGTAAATACTCTGAAAATCTTATTCTCCGGTAGCCCGCCCGGGGCAAATGCATTAGGAGCCCAGACTAAATTCGGCGGAATTACATTAATAACTACTGTTTTTGTAGAAGTACATCCTGTAGCATCCGTCATTGTCACTGTATATGAAGTGGTGTCCTGCGGATGAGCAAGCACACTTGACCCGCTATAGTAATTAAGGGTGCCGGAAGGTGAGTCTGTCCAGGTATAGGATACGCCTCCCGATGCAACAATTGACTGGCTGTTTCCCTGAACAACTGTAACAGCATCAAAGTTTGTTTTCACCGGTACCGGGTCATTCACCATTATTGTAAACGGAAGTGTTGACGAATCAACATCTGAAGCCGTGTAAACTTTTAGTGATATCGGATAAACACCACCTGTCGGATAGCATACCATTGAAGGGTTTTGTACAGTTGATTTAGGTGGGTCTGCTCCGTTAAAAGTCCATTCCCATCCAACGATTGCATCTCCTGTAGTTGTAGTGCTTAAATCGGTAAACGAAACACAACTGCCTGTACAAATCACCGAGTCTGATGCAGCGCCTTTAGGATTAATTCCCGTACAGTTTGTTACTGTGATGAATTCCTGTTTCGTCTGTGAATTATTACTCTCATCATGACAATAAAGTTTAACTGAATAACTTCCCGGAGTGTCGTAACATACCTGAGGCGGTGTTTTTCCCAGATAAGTGTTGCTGGTAGTACCGGCAATGGTGCCTCCGTTAAAAGTCCATAACCATGTATCAATGGTAGAGCCACTCGTGCTTAAATCAGTAAAAGTGGCACAATCGCCTGTACATAAATAAAGACCTGGATCCACACTAAAATCAGTTACTAACGGCGCGGCACAGCTTTGCACGGTGATGTAAGCAGTTTTTGTCCGGGCTGTGCCCGCTCCTATGGTATTAGATGCCTGAAGTGTAACATCATAAACACCCGGAGTGCTGAAGCAAACACTCGGGTTTTGTGTCTGCGGATTAGGTGGTGTTACACCTGAGCCGGGATTAATACTCCAATTCCATGATGTTGGGTTATTAGTGGATAAATCCGTAAACTGCACACATTCGCCGGAACAAATGGTTGTTTTATTTGCTGAAAAATCAATGACGGGGACTGCCCCGCATTTTGTAACAGTAATGTATTGAGGAATGGATTTGGAAGCAGTACTGCCGGAAGCATCTGTTACAGTTAACTGAACAGTATAACTGCCTGCCGTAGCATAGCACGATTGTGGTTGGGCAATAGCCGCCGAAGCAGGGTTACCTCCCTGAAACGACCATGCATAAGTATATGGTGTTTTTCCGCCACTGACAATAGCATTAAAATCAACACACTCGTTTTCACAAACACTGCTTGGTGCCCCTGTAAAATCAACAGATAGCGGATTACATGCCTGAACATTTACATAAGCAACCCGTGACAGTGTGTTGCTGTTGTTATGATCATCTTGAACAAATAATTGCACATTATAGCTTCCTGCTGTGCTGTAAGTTACCGGAGGGGGTGTTTGTCCGATATAGCTTGCTGGATTTCCACCCTGAAAAGTCCACGCGTATATTTTTACTGTACCGCATCCGGAGTGAGTATTGTCAGTAAAATTAACATTGTCGCCTATACAAATAGTAGTAGCTGAGGCCGTAAAATCCGCTGCGATAGATTCCTGACAAACCACTACATTATCAATTGCAACTGATGGATCTGACCCTACAGCATCATTATCATTAACCCAACGAAATCCAATCTTAACATTTGGATTACCCTTTGCTGAAGCCGGCAGAGGAATGGTAAATGCTGTCCACTGGCTTTCACCTGATCCGCAACCTGTACTAACCGTTTTTGTGGGATTAGCTAATTGGGACCAGGTTACTCCACCATCAGGTGAGTAGTCAAGGGTAAAATTATCTATATCGCCTTGTCCGTCCTCCATATAGAGAAAGGATACAGAAATGGTTCCGTTATATCCTGTGCAATTAATTAATGGTGTTACAGCGCGGGTATCTGTTGTTACATTTCCAGAGAGATTATATCCTCCATCGTAAGCGGCTCCACAATCTCCACTCGAACATACCAATGAAGCAAGCGGGGAGTTGGGAACATTAGCAATATGTAAAGTGCCATCAGTGCCATCTTTCATTCCGCAAGTTCCTGCTGCAATCCCGCCGGATTCTGAAGAACTGACATACCATTCATTTCCCTGCGCTGCATTATGAGTAGTCCCGTTTTTTACTGTCCAGTTATTATAGGGTGTATTGCTTAAATAAGAACATGCTCCCTTTCCTGCACAACCATTATTAAAATTATCTTGCCATATTACCTGTCCATTGGACATAAAGGCAAACAGAATGAGGATTAGAATAACGAAACTTTTTGCTGAACTCATTAAAATAAATTTAACCTTCCAGATTGGTTTTTAAAATGAAGCGTAAAAGTAAATTAAATACTCATTTTTTAAAGACATTTTAACACTGTTTTTCGCTGCTTTATATTATCGGTTATTCATCTGCTCTTGCACACAGCATATCTTATTTAGCAAAATTCACTGCCCGCTTCTCGCGAATCACTGTTACTTTTACCTGACCGGGATAAGTCATCTCTTCCTGAATCTTTTGTGCCATTTGAAATGACATGTCTTCCGATTGTTTATCACTGACTTTATCTGCTTCCACAATTACGCGAAGTTCACGACCTGCCTGAATGGCATAAGCTTTCTCTACACCGTCGTAACTGATTGCCAGCGCTTCCAGATCTTTCAATCGTTTCAGATAGCTCTCCGTCATTTCGCGCCGGGCGCCGGGGCGAGCACCCGAAATGGCATCACATGCCTGAATGATGGGAGAGATCACATATTGCATTTCAACTTCATCGTGATGAGCGCCAATGGCGTTACAGATTGCTGCCTGTTCACCGTATTTTTCTGCGAGCTTCATGCCGAGCAGTGCATGACTCAACTCACTTTCTTCGTCTGGAACTTTTCCAATGTCGTGTAACAGTCCTGCCCGCTTTGCTGTTTTAGGACTAATCCCTAATTCAGCAGCCATTATTGCACATAGATTGGCTGTTTCTTTCGAGTGCTGCAACAGATTTTGACCGTAAGAAGAACGAAACCTCATGCGGCCTACCATACGAATCAGTTCGCGGTGCATTCCATGAATACCGAGTTCTATTACTGTGCGCTCTCCGATTTCCATGATTTGGTCTTCCAGTTGCTTTTTGGTTTTCTCCACCACTTCTTCAATACGAGCCGGATGAATACGTCCATCAGTAACCAATCGTTGTAATGACAGCCGGGCTATTTCACGACGAACCGGATCGAAACCGGAAATCACTACAGCTTCGGGGGTGTCATCTACTATCAACTCTACTCCTGTCGCCGCTTCCAGAGAACGAATATTTCGTCCTTCGCGTCCGATAATCTGACCTTTAATATCATCGCTGTCAATATGAAATACGGACACGGTATTTTCAACTGCATGTTCAGCAGCCGTGCGTTGTATTGTTTGAATAATTACTTTTTTCGCCTCCTTATTTGCTTTCAGCTTGGCTTCATCCATAATTTCTTTTACATAAGCCATTGCTTCTGTCCGTGCAGTTCCTTTAAGCGATTCTATCAACTGCACTTTTGCTTCTTCGGCTGTAAGTTTTGCAACCGTTTCTAATTTTTTTATGTGTTCTTCCTGCGCTTTATCTAAATCTGACTTACGCTTGTGTATTAACTCCGTTTGTTGAGTAAGATTTTGTTTAAGTGCTTCGGTTTCCTGTTCCTTGCGCTGAAGGTTTTCGCGCTGGTGGTTAAGTGATTGCTCCTTTTGCTTAATACGTTGTTCTCCCTGCTCTACATTACGGGTTCGCTGAATGATTTCTTTATCATGTTCAGCACGCTGTTGAATAATTTTTTCTTTTGCTTCAAGCAGTTTGTCTTTTTTTAAATTTTCTGCATGGGCTTTAGCTTCTTCTAAAATTGTTGCTGCTTTTTTTTCTGCAAGCTCTTTTTCTTTCTTAGATGATTTAGCAAAGATAATTCTGCCAACCACCAGCCCTGCAATGAGGGCTACAATTACACTTATAGCTAATGCTATATAAAAAGTTTGGATTTCCATGAAATGTTAGTTTTTCGTTGTGCTTCATAAAATTGATCAACGCTTTCTGATTAATCCCTATTATACCAGAGGATTCATTTTGCGTAGTGAGCAAAAGTATAAATTTTTTTAGTTTAATTTTTTGTAAAAGGGCTTAAAAGACAAGTCATTTTATTGCTTCTCATGTATCTCCAACTCTGAACCACACTTAGGACATTCCCCCTCTCTTCCTGAAACTACTTCAGGATGATCAGGGCATTGATAATATGCTGCCCCTTCCTCAAACTTTGTAGTATCGCGGCTGAAATACTGCTTTCTTTCCTTACTTGGGGTTGAGTAGTATTCATTAAGTGAGGAATCTTCATTTGTATTGGTACATGAAATGCAACTTACAGTAATTAAGACTATAACTATTGAGATTATCTTTTTCATACTTGTTAATTTTAAAAATCAGGGGTAAAAATAGAGCATATTTCAGAGTAGTAAAAAATGCAAGCTGCTTTAATTAGGTACTCGTACTCCGTTTTTGTATGCTGCAATAAAGGCGCTTTTAAATCCCATATCCTTAATTTGCTCAAGGCGGCTTTCCGCTTCAGAAAGGTCTGTGTAATTACCCACTAAGTAGCGGTACAGCCCTTGTTTAATTTGTTCATAATCTAAATCCTTGAATTGTTTGTACTTCGCATCATTACTGCTTGCTTTATGAGCGCCGGCTGCAATCTGAATTTTATATGTAAGCTGACCGGACGGTGTTACTGTTTCTTGTTCCTTTTTTACTTCGGGTTGCAGGTCTATTTTTTTATTTACCGTTTTCACTTCCGTAACCTCCGGCGATGTAACAATAACTTCGGGTGAGTCTTTTTTTACTTCTTTAACTGTAACAGTTTCCTGTTTGTTTGTTCCTTCTAACTCATTCTTGTAGTTGGAAACAGCATCAAAAATGGAACGAGCAATTTTATCCTGTCCATCAATTGAAGCCATGTACTTTTCTTCTTTTGCATTGGTAAGAAATCCGGCTTCAATAAGTAATGCAGGCATAGTAGTTCTCCATAGCACTAAGTATCCTGCCTGCTTCACTCCCCGACTGGTGCGTCCATCGCGTTTGAACTCATCTTCCACTTTTGAAGCTACATTCAAACTCTGATTAAGATACGCATTCTGATTCAGCGAAAACATAATATAAGATTCGGGTGAGTTGGGGTCGAAGCCGTCGTAGTTCTGAGCATAATTATTTTCAAGCAGAATAACTGAGTTCTCGCGCTTGGCTACATCCAGATTAGCATCTGATTTATGCAATCCCATCACCCAACTTTCTGTACCATAAGCCGCTTTATTGCTATTGGCATTGCAATGAATACTGATAAATAAATCAGCATTGTTCCGGTTAGCAATTTCGGCACGCTCATGCAGTTCAATAAATTTGTCTGTCTTACGCGTATAAATGACTTTTACATTCGGATACTTTTCTTCAATCAGCTTCCCGATTTTTAATGCAATCGAAAGTGTTACATCTTTCTCTTTAGCATAAGAGCCAAGGCAGCCGGAATCATGTCCGCCATGGCCGGCATCAATCACAATGGTTTTAATAGTAAACCCTGAAGCCGGCTTTGTGTGATTCAAAGCATGGAAGGGCTGAAACACCAAACAAGTGAAAAATAAAGTTGCTGCAAAAATCCTTTTCATGATTTGTTCTAATTTTACCGCATTCACTAATGACAATACTGAATAAAGTGCAACCTGAGCAGCGCTGCCAAACAAACCTCTGCTAACAAAATGAAAGGGTTGCTTCCTTCGTTCAGAATGACATTATTATGTAAACGCAAAATTAGACCTGATAGTCTTTTGAAATTTTATAACCTCCGGTTTGCTTTCCTCATTTTATTGTTTACAATGCTGACAATGTCAGTTAGTTTGGACAGTGTTTGTGCTTATCCTTATTTCAGGAGCGTGTATTTGGATGTTTCTATTGGAAAGGTTGAGAATTTATTAAGTGATATTTCACTTTTCACTATAGAAAATGATTCTTTAAAAGGGGATACTATAAAAAAGCAGGATAAGAAAGTTTCCAAAGACATGCTGGATGCTAAGGTAAATTATCGTGCAGATGATTCTACAATTTATGATGTAGCAAATCAAAAAGTCTTTTTATACAACAACGCACAGGTTACTTATCAGGATATTAAACTGAAAGCATACTACATAGAATTTGACTGGGGGAATAATATTGTTACAGCCACCGGAAAAACAGATTCTGTAACAGGTAAAATTTCAGGTGAGCCGTTTTTTGAACAAGGTGATGAAGCTTTTGAAGCAAAGAAAATCATGTTCAATTTCAAAACAAAAAAGGGGAAAGTTTCCGACTTACTCACTGAACAAGAAGGCGGCTATATCCACAGTAAAGTGGTAAAGAAAAATCCGGATAACAGTTATTTCGCCAAAGGAAATGCCTACACTACCTGTAACTACAAAGATCATCCTGATTTTTACATTAATGCTTCGCGCATGAAAGTGATTCCCGATAAAGTGATTGTGAGCGGTCCTGCTAACTTAGTGATAGAAGATATTCCCACGCCGCTGTTTGTTCCATTTGCTATTTTTCCCATTCACAAAGGCAGAGCATCCGGGATTTTATTTCCGGAATACGGTCAACGGCAGGACTTGGGTTTTTTTCTTTCCAACGGCGGATACTATTTCGCCATTAACGATTATGTAGATCTTGCAGTGCGCGGAGATATTTATTCACGAGGAAGCTGGAAGTTGAATCTTTCATCCAACTACAAAAAGCGCTACAAGTATGGTGGAAACATTGACTTGAATTATGGTAACACCCGGACTTTCGACATAAATTCCGAAACACCTTTCAAGCCGATTATCCGAAGAGATTTCAATGTGAGGTGGTCATATAATCAGGATGCAAAGTCAAATCCTAAAAGCCGGTTCAGTTCCTCTGTGAATTTTGGTTCATCAGGATATAACAAAACTTATACTTATTCATCAGGCGATTACCTAAATAATACATTTCAGTCTTCTGTTTCTTACCAGCGGTCGCTGAATGATAAAATGAATCTTTCACTCAATCTTGATCATTCACAAAGCACACAAACAAGAGTTGTAACACTTGGCTTGCCGAGCGTTTCCTTTAATGTGTCGAGAATTACTCCGTTCAAAAGAAAAATTTCAACCGGTACTCCCAAGTGGTATGAAAGAATCAGTTTCTCTTATCGCGCAGATGCAAAAAATTATTTGCAGTCAGTGGATTCCAATTTATTCAAACCGGGTACTCTCAACAATTTCTCCAATGGATTCAAACACTCTGTTCCCATTAACACTTCTTTTACGATACTGAAATTCTTTAATATTTCTCCAAGCATCAATCTTAACGAGGTGATGTATCTGAAATCCATCCGTAAAATTTGGGATGCTGATTCCAACAGAGTTGTAACAGATACAGTAAAGGGATTTGCTCAGGGCTTTGATTACAATGCCACTGTTTCGCTGAGTACAAAAGTTTACGGTGTTGTGAATTTCAAGAAAGGAAAGTTGAAAGCCATCCGCCATGTGCTTATGCCGAATATGAGTTTTAATTATCAACCTGATTTCAGTGCGCCCAAATGGGGTTATTACCGCAGTGTTCAAACGGATACTTTTGGTAATACATCACAGTATTCAATTTTTACAAACGGAATATATGGCGGACCTCCGGGCGGAAAGTTTGGCGGAATTAATTTCGGGATAGACAATAATTTAGAAATGAAAGTCTTTTCAAAGAAAGACTCTGTGAAACAGGAAAGGAAAATCAAACTGTTGGAAAGTTTTGCTATCCGCAGTTCCTACAATTTTGCTGTGGACTCGTTTCAACTTACCCCATTTACTGTAACAGCAAGAACAACCATATTCGATAAACTTAATCTCAACTTCTCTTCTTCTTTCGATCCATACATCAATGATTCTTTGGGAAGACGATTAAATAAATTTGAATGGAATGAGAATAATCGTCCCGCACGACTGACTGCTGCAAATCTTAGTATGGGCGGAAACCTGAATTCAAAAAGTAAATCGAAAAGAACCTCTACAGGAAATCCGGATGAGTTAGAAATGATTCGGAATAATCCTGACGATTATATTGATTTTAATGTGCCATGGAACTTTTCCCTTTACTATACGCTCTCATTAAGAAAAATAAAAGTACACGGAGATGATTCTCTTACAATAACTCAGACAGCTACTATGAACTTCGACATGAAGGTAACTGCTAATTGGAAAGTAACCGGCTCACTGAATTATGACTTGACCAACAAAAATTTTTCTTATTCCACTATAGAACTCTACCGCGACTTACACTGCTGGCAAATGAGTATCCGATGGATTCCGTTTGGCGCTCGCAAAGGGTATTTCTTAACTCTGAATGTTAAGTCCGCAGTGTTACAGGACTTAAAGATGAGTAAAAGAAGTTCTTCGTGGGGGCAATATTGATTTCTTTTTTCAGCAACCGGAGTTCTTTCTGTAATCTTCCAGATAATGATACCCGCAATTGCACTTAGCAAAAGAATTATCCCTGATCTGTGATTAACAGAATGATGATTCTCTTTATTTTTACAGAGACATCTATGAAGATTACTACTCCGCGCTATTTGATTTTATTACTCTTTGCCATTTCGGTCGTAGTAAGAATACCCATCATCAACCGTCCCCTTTCCAATCATCATGAATTTGTAACAGCCCATGTATTACGGATTATGCAAATCTGGCGAGAAGATGGATTGGTGAAAAATCACTTTAATCCAATCATGAATTATCCGGGGGAAGCCAATAAATTCATAAATAACCAGACACTCGGCGAATTTGATAAAAACGGCAATGACTTTTATCAAAGTTATCCGCCATTTGCCTATCTGTTTCCCTATCTGATTTTTCAGGTGTTTAGTCTTCCGGTTGTTCCGCTGTCATTACAAATCTTTAATCTGCTCTTGCATCTGACAGAATGTTTTCTTCTGTATCAGATAGTTTGTTTACTGTTCGGTTGGAAAGAAAAGAATCTTTTTGTACCGGGAATTATTGCAGTAACCTTTCATCTTTTTAATCCCTGTGCATTATGGTTTCACAGCAATGTGTATATGACCGATATGCCTGCTGTTACACTTTGGCTGCTCACAGTATTTATTTTTCTAAGAATACAGTCGAAGGGAAAACTTAGTTCTCTCCAATGGCTCGTAATATTATTTCTGTCTAACTTCTTTCTCAACTATACAGAATACCTCGGATTCACATTTACAGTTGTAACAGTTGTTTATTGCTTATTTAAAATTGAAACGAGCAAGAAATATTTCCTGATTTCTGCTGTATTAACTGTTTCATGTTTGTCAGCTATTGCTGTTACAGTGTATCAATATTCTTTAATCAATGGGTTTAATTCCTTCATTGATATTGCCGTTCATCGTTATACTACCCGTAGTGGATATTCTGAGCATTTCAGATTGCCGGTATTTTTTTCAGATACATTGGCAATAATTAAAAACTACATCATCGGATTTCTTCCTGAAATTTTGTTGATTGTGTCGCTTTTGATTGCGTTTGGAAAGAAAATATTTTCTGAAGCGAGCGAAGCTAAAATATTCAGAAGGATAGTTGTTTTCCTTTTCTTTCCGGTACTGTTACACCATCTGATTTTCCTTAAAGCTTCTGCACTTGACTTTTTTATGTTAAAAAGCTCTCCATTTATAGCAGTAATTATTTCATGGATGTTTTACAAAATAAAAAATCAGATTTCCGCACTGAACAAAATTGTAACAGTTGCACTGACAACGGTTTTCGGAGTACTTATCTTTTATTATATCAATCGCCCCGGTGAGATTTCACAGAGCGGTAACCGGTATGATATTTATAAAACTGAAGGAATGTTTATAGCAGAAAATTCAAAATCGGATGAAGTAATTTTTATTCAGAACATCCCGGACGAACCGCAGTTGATTTATTATGCTCACCGGAATTTGCGAACGATTGAAGATGAACAACAGGCAATGGATTTTTTAAAAACATATCAAAGGAATAAAGGGATTATCTTCACCCGCGACGGCATGGAGAAAATTTCAGTGCTGAAGAAAATTGAACGCACAGAATAAAATCTACTTCTCTAATCTTGATGCACTTCGCTTCTTTGCGTTCTTCAGTGTATTTATAGCTCATTCATGGGCAGTTTATGTTCCCGGATTTTATACAACACCATTTACTCAGTGGCTGAGAGATTTTTCTAAGACGGGAGTGCTCGGAGTAAATTTCTTTTTTGTGTTGTCAGGATTCCTGATTATCTACTTACTTTTTTCAGAGAGAGAAAGAACCGGAAGAAATAATATTTTAAAATTCTATGTGCGCCGCACATTACGCATCTGGCCTCTCTATTTCGGAATTGTTTTGCTTTCGTTTTATACAGTACCACTTCTTTTTTCATTCTTAGGAAAAAGTTACCATGAACCCGCTCATGTTTATTCCTATCTGTTCTTCTTCGCCAACTTTGAAATGATAAAAGGTATTGTTCCCTATTCACCCATGCTGGCTGTACTGTGGTCTATCGCTATAGAAGAGCAGTTTTATTTATTCTGTCCTGTTTTATTTAAAATCTTTTATAAAAAAATTCAATGGGTATTTATACTACTTATTATTTTCAGTATAGGATTCAGAGCAGCATACATACATAATGAGAAAATTATTTATCTGCACACTTTCAGCATACTAAGTGATTTTGCGATTGGAGGATTGATTGCCTATTTATCCTTTTACAGAAATAAACCTTTTCATGCACTCGCTTCATTGTCTAAGCAATGGATAATTATCATATACCTTTTCATAATTGCTATTCTCTGCGGATACAATTTGTTTTTTCAGTCACCGCTCTCAGTAATCTTTGAGCGCTCCATTCTCGGTGCGTTATTCGTGTTTATCATCTTTGAACAGACTTTTTGTATTAACTCATTTTTCAAAGCCGGAAACATAAAACTGTTTTCATGGCTTGGAAAAATTTCTTATGGGCTGTACTGTTTTCATCCGTTAGCTATAAAAATCTCAAAGGATATTCTTCTGCATTTTAATTTTCTGTATCAGCCGCTACAGTATATGGTTGTGCTTCCCGCACTTGCGTTAGCATTAACTATTATAATTGCAGGGTTGAGTTACAACTATTATGAAAAGTGGTTTTTACAATGGAAAGAAAGATTTTCTTTTGTATAGAAAGTCTCTGTTTTCAGAAACACAATTTTATTTTTGTCCTGAAGATTATGTTATCTTTCGTAACTGTTTAAAAAAGTAACTCTAAATAATTTCAATTCTATGGCAAATATTCCTGTTGTTGACCTTGCTGATTTTCTTTCAGAGAATCCTGTAAAGAAGACTGCTTTTGTAAAAGAATTAGGCGATGCCTATCGTGAAGTGGGTTTTGTAGCAGTAAAAAATCATGGTATAAGCGAAATGCTTATTGAGGATTTATATAGAGAGATAAAAGCATTTTTCTCTTTGTCGGAAGAATTAAAGCTGAAGTATGAAAAAAAAGATTTAGCAGGACAACGCGGCTATACGCCATTTGGCAGAGAGCATGCCAAAGGAAGTAGTGTAGCGGACATGAAAGAGTTCTGGCAGTTTGGACAAATTGTAATAGACAATGATCCGATTAAATCAGAATACCCTGATAACGTTTGGGTGGATGAATTGCCCGGCTTCAACGAAGCAGGTATTCATGCCTATCATAGTTTTGAGAATTGTGGACGGCACCTGCTGCGTGCAATAGCAGATTACCTGAAACTGCAGGAAGATTATTTTGATGATAAGATCCGTAATGGCAACAGTATTCTCCGCGCCATTCACTATCCGCCAATTTTTGAAGATCCTGCATCCGCTCTTCGCGCAGAGCAGCATGAAGATATTAACCTTATTACTCTTTTAGTTGGGGCTTCGGCGGAAGGATTGGAAATTCTAAATAATCAAAATGAGTGGACACCTGTTACAGCATTACCCGGACAGATTGTAGTAAATGTAGGAGATATGTTACAGCGATTAACCAACAATTACCTGAAATCAACCACTCACCGCGTTGTAAACCCGCCACAGGAAAAATGGGGAACTTCCCGTTATTCCATTCCATTCTTTTTACATCCGCGTTCAGAAATGAAACTGAATTGCCTGCCATCCTGTGTGAATTTTGACAACCCTAAAAAATATGACGATATCACTGCCGGAGAGTATCTCAATGAACGATTAGTGGAAATCGGTTTAAAAAAGGAAAAGGTGTAAGATGCTTCGCGGCAGAAACATCCTGTATCTGAAAGATGTTCTGATTATCAGTGTAACAGCTTTCGGTGGACCGCAGGTTCACCTATCTATGATGTTGAAATTGTTTGTTAAGAAAAGAAATTTCCTTACCGAAGAAGAGTTAATGGAAATGGTGGCATTCTGTTCGATGCTCCCCGGTCCTTCCTCCACACAAATTATTACAGCCATTTCTTTAAAGCGTGGAGGAACAGTACTTGCAATTCTTGCTTTACTAATTTGGATTTTACCGGCTACTATAATCATGACGGCGCTTACGCTGGGCTTTACTATGGTTGAGCAGCAGGGTTTCTCTCTTGACTTTTTACAATTTGTTCAGCCACTTGCTATCGGCATCATTGCTTATGCAGGATTCAACATCGGCTCTGCTGTAATAAAAAATTATACCGGTATTGTTATTATGGTACTGGCGTTGCTTACTTCTGTTGTTCTCACTTCGCCATGGATATTTCCGGTAGTGCTGATTCTTAGTGGAGTAATTACCAATATTACTAACCATGCAAAATTCCCTCCTTTAAAAGACCGTCCGAAAATTAACTGGCGAAGTTCATCGCTGAGTTTAGCTCTGTTACTCGGGATTTTTTTGTTGGCTGCTGTACTCGGAGCCATTACAAAATTCCGTCCGGTAGTTTTATTTGAAAACTTTATCCGTTTCGGAACTATCACCTATGGAGGCGGACAGGTTTTAGTTCCTATGTTGTTTGAGCAGTATGTCAAACACAGAAACTATCTTACTGCGAACGAATTTATTTCCGGCTATGCACTTAATCAGGCAGTACCGGGTCCATCGTTTGCATTTGCCACTTATGCAGGAGGAATGGCGCTGAAAAATTTCGGAGTGCATTATCAGTTGCTGGGTTGCTTCATAGGAACGGTTGGAATTTTTCTGCCAAGCATTCTGCTGATGTTTTTCATTTATCCCTTTTGGCATTATCTGAAAAGCTATCGTTTCATTAAGCGTTCATTGGAAGGTGTAAATGCGGCGGCAACAGGATTAGTATTAGGAGCAGCAGTAGTGTTGTGGAGCAGCCTTGAGTTTTTCTGGATAAATATTGTGGTGGTTGTAACAGTTTTTCTGTTACTGTCACTGACCAAAATACAACCGCCTGTTTTGGTAGTGCTGGCATTAGTGGTGGGATTTCTATATTCCCGTTTCTTATAGAGGAATTACCCTGCCCAGTTTTCCTTGTCTAAACTTCTGTATTGAATTGCTTCGGCAAGGTGTTCAATTTTAATTTCATCGCTCGCCGACAGATCTGCAATCGTACGCGATACTTTTAAGATTCTGTCATAAGCTCGGGCAGATAATCCTAATTTTTCCATAGCCGTTTTTAGTAAAGTTTCTCCTGCGGTATTTATTTTACAAATCTCACGAACCTGCTTTGTTCCCATTTGAGCATTTGCAAAAACTCCTTTATTGTTTTTAAATCTTTCGGTTTGAATATCTCTTGCTTTCACCACCCGTGTGCGGACGGATTCACTTTTCTCATACGTTCTTTTAGAAGAAAGTTCATTAAATGCAACCGGTGTTACTTCCACATGCAAATCAATTCTGTCTAATAGTGGACCCGAAATTCTGTTCAGATATTTTTGAACTACTCCCGGAGCACAAACACATTCCTTCTCCGGATGATTGTAGTAGCCGCAGGGACACGGATTCATGGAAGCCACCAACATAAAACTTGCAGGATAGTCCACTGAAAATTTCGCGCGTGAAATGGTAACCCGCCTTTCTTCCATCGGCTGCCGTAATACTTCAAGAACAGTTCTTTTAAATTCAGGAAGTTCATCTAAAAACAAAACACCGTTATGAGCTAAAGAAATTTCTCCGGGCTGCGGATAATTGCCGCCGCCCACCAGCGCCACATCACTTACTGTATGGTGAGGCGAACGAAACGGACGAACAGATATCAAAGAAGTTTCGGCGGCTAACTTTCCGGCAACTGAATGAATCTTTGTTGTTTCCAATGCTTCATTCAAAGTAAGCGGAGGAAGAATAGTAGGCAATCGTTTTGCCAGCATTGTTTTGCCGGCTCCCGGCGGTCCTATCAGAATGGCATTATGTCCGCCTGCTGCTGCAATCTCCAGCGCCCGCTTAATGTTTTCCTGACCTTTTACCTCTGCAAAATCCAGATCAATATTCATCTGCGATTCTGCAAACTCTTTTCGTGTGTCAATCACCACACGTTCCAAGTCTTTATCTCCGTTCAGAAAATCCACCACCTCCATTATGTCATCAACACCATATACTTCAAGGTTGTTTACGATGGCTGCTTCGCGTGCATTTTGTTTGGGAAGAATAAATCCTTTGAATCCTTCTTTGCGCGCCTGAATGGCAATCGGCAGAGCGCCTTTAATCGGTTGCACTTTCCCGTCGAGTGAAAGCTCACCCATGATTATATAATCCTTCAACCGCTCATTATTCATCTGCTCTGTTACAGCAAGAATACCAACGGCAATAGTTAAATCATACGCCGAACCTTCTTTTCGAATATCTGCCGGCGCAAGATTGACTAATAATTTTTGCCTTGGCATTTTTTTGTCATGATACTTAAAGGCAGCTTCAATACGGTACAGACTTTCTTTCACTGCTTGTTCTGCCATTCCCACCATTAAATATTTCAGGTCGCCGCTGCCATAGTAAATTTCCACTGTGATGGTTTGTGCATCAATACCGTAAACCGCACTGCCATAGGTTTTGACTAACATACAATGAATATTTTCTATAAATGTAAATGAAACTTTACAGAAAAAGTGAAGCTACTCTGAAAATCAGGATATGTAAAAATGAATCCGTTATCGGTTGTGTTTTCTGAAATTACAATAGCGACCTATCAGGGTAAATGATAAATGAGTTACAGAATTATTAAATCAGTTTATCTTAAAAAGGAATTTTAGTTCCTTTCTTTGTGTTACTAAGAAATTCTGAAAGCAAAATTTAATTTACCTGAATGAAAGAAAAGTGGCTGAATGCCGAAGTACTGAATATTCTGGATGAAACCGGAAACACCAAACGGTTTTTCTTCCGTGTTCCTGAGGTAGAAGAATTTCAATTTAAACCCGGACAGTTCATCACATTTGATTTCCCTTTTGGTGAAAGGAAAAATCAGAGGCAGCGTAGTTATTCCATTGCTTCTGCTCCTAACGGAAATGAGTTTGAGTTGGTTATCGTTTATGCAGAACACGGCGCAGCTTCTCAGTATCTATGGAAGGAAGTCAGTATTGGTTCAGTACTTTCATTCAAAGGTCCGCAGGGACGGTTTACTTTACCGGAAAAAATTGAAACGGATATTTGTTTCGTAGCAACCGGTACGGGCATTGCTCCGTTTCATTCCATGCTTCAGGATTTATATAAGCGTCCGCGACTTACAAAAAATATCTATCTGATTTTCGGAACACGATATCTGAAAGACTTATTGTACAGAAAAGAAATGGAAGAGATGGAAAGGAATATACCGAACTTCAAATTTATTTTCACTTTATCGAGAGAAAACTCTCCTGAATACAATGGCAGAAAAGGATATGTTCACGAAGTGTATGAAGAAATCTTTGCAGATAAGCGTCCGGCTGATTTTTATTTATGCGGATGGAGAAACATGACCGATGAAGCACGGAAGAGAATTGCCACACTCGGCTACGATAAAGACTCATTACACATGGAAATTTTTGGAGTACCGGGACTGCCAACTGTAACACCTTTATCGTCAGCGAAAGATTCTCCGCTATAGCCGGAATAATTTTTTGTCACACTGACTGAGAAGGAATCTCTATATGTTTTCGCTGTCATTCCGACGAAGGAGGAACCCACTCATTTATCCTGTCATGCTGACGAAGGAAGCATCTCATTGTTTAACGATGAGATCCCTCGCTGCACTCGGGATGACAGTGCTTACTGTCACACTAATGAAAGAAGCATCTTAGCAATCAACGATGGATGTTTGTCTAAGCCATGTCACACTCAGGGGACTCCGTATAGGAGCGTAATATCTCAGTGATAGTTCATTTATTCATATTCGTCTTGCTGTAACATTTTCTACACTATGTTTCTTATGAACACATATTAATTCTATGATTGACGGAGGATTCCGAAAAAGAAATCCTCCAGGGATAGAATTTTTCATGTGAGGTTTTTTCTCGTGTTGGTTTTTAGAAGCGGCATCAGGTTATTTTGATAAAGTTTCCATGTTAGGGGCTGTCGTTGTCCTCACATTCATTTCTGCCGTCAAATGTTTAGTAGATTCTTTCATAGAAGCGATTTAAGTATTAGTCCAATGACTGCTGCAACAAGAATGATAAAAGGTTCTTGGGCTTTTTTGATGTAGATGATTGCAAGAACACTTGCTATAGCAATTAATGCTGTCGGAATGTCGGTGATACTACGAATGCCTATAATAATTACTGCTCCAACTAATGCACCGAAAACTGCTGCCGTTATTCCGTCAACAAAAGCTTTAATACTTGCGTTCTTAGCAATCTTTTTGAAGTAAGGCGCCGGAATCACTGTCAGCAAATAACACGGAAGAAAAGTTGCCAATGCTGCCATGCAAGCACCTGGGAAACCTGCAACTAAATAACCGATGAAACCAACTGTAATCACAACGGGACCCGGGGTTATCATTGCGACTGCAACTGCATCAACAAATTGTTTTTCATCAAGCCAATGATATTCTGTTACAACACCTCCGTGAAGAAATGGAACTATGGCAAGTCCGCTACCAAAAACGAAAGCACCAGCTTTAGTAAAGAACCAAGTAATTTGTCCAAGAGTGTTCCATTCAAATTGCCAGAATCCTAATCCTGTCAGTAAGATTGAATTTGTGTTTCGTTGCAGAAGCATTGGTGGAGCTTTAATAAGCATGTAAAGTAACCCTGCTGCGACAAAAAGTAAAACTTCCTCCGATTGAGTGATGACTGTAATTATTGCTGCTACTAAATAGAAAAGCCAGAGAATCCATTTCGTTTTGATGTCAGCAAAGTTTAATTTACTTACTGATTTTATTGTGAGTTTGTAACTGCTCATGGCAATAATGCCGATTACTGCTGCGCCTACTCCATAAAAAACTGCTTGCATCCATGGTAGTCCTCCATAAACTTTGTAGGCAATGCCAATCAGCACTACCATAATGAAAGATGGAATGACGAATGCAAGTCCGCAAAGCGTAGCACCAAGAACTCCGTAATGAACGAAGCCGATATACATTCCAAGTTGTGCTGCAAGTGGTCCAGGTGCAAGTTGAGCAAGTGCCAATCCTTCCTTGTATTCTTCCTCCGAAATCCAGTTCCGTTTCTCAACTAAGTCCCTGTGCATATAACCTACCAACGCAACGGGTCCGCCAAAACCTGAATAACCGAGCTTGAGAAAATACAACACAAGTTGACGTAAAGTATATTTCGGGTTTGATATTGTTTTGTCACCACTCATTCAGTCTTTTCTACTTTTAGTTCTGTCAAAGATTCTAAAAAGTCGGGAAAAAGTTCAGCCGGTTAAAATTCAACCGGTTGCAATACGTTTGCCGCTAACCCACAAATACCCCAAAGCCACAGAAATTCATAAAGAATATTTCAGCAGCTATAATGTTGTGGTTATTAATAATTATAATTTCTGTATTTTATCCGGGCTGTGGTACATTCAGCGAACTCCATATCGGAACTGACTTTCGGGTTTTGCGTTGATATTCTTTTGAGACCGTAAACTGTCTGTCGTGAATTGTTGGGACTATCATTTGTCGGTTACTTTATAATCATTACCAGAGTCCCTGCAATAATTAAACACGCACCAATAGCGGCTTTCAGCGTCAATGTTTCGCCTAAAAAAGTAATAGCTAAAATGATTGTCAAAGCCACGCTTAGTTTGTCAATAGCCGCCACTTGTGATACATTTCCTGATTGTAACGCCTTAAAATAAAACAACCACGACAAACCTGTTGCAATACCTGACATAACGAGAAAAGCCACATTCAGTTTTGATAAAGAGTTAATTCCTTTTGCTTCTCCTCTTGCAAGTATAATGCACCAAAGCATTATTAAAACAACAACAGTGCGTATGCCTGTTGCCAAATTAGAATTGATGTTTGCTACGCCAATCTTTGCAAAAAGGGCAGTTAGTGAAGCAAAAAAAGCTGATAGAATTGCATAAACCCACCACATAGTTATTAAATTTTGTTACTGAAATATAAGTAAGTCTTTATGTTATCAACTACCTTGCTTTTCGTCCGAAGCGATACAGTTTCAAGTTTGCAGAAACCTTGTTCAAGGCGATTTACATTCAATGCTCTGTCGGTCAGAGGTTGCACGAACCCTTGCACTGTCGCTGTGCGGTGGCTTGCACTGTGAAGCAACTGAAGCGTTGGCTTGTGTGCATGTGTTGCTTCTCTTTATATTTTGCGAAGCGATAGCCAAACGGCTTTGCCGAAAAGTTCGGAGCGATAACTTTCGGTTAAGCACAGACGGTTGTTCGGAGCTGATAAGATTGCCAATACGATGTTATGCCTTCGTGCTTCTTTCATTCGAGCAATAATTTTATCCATTTGTCGTAAATTATTGAGCCTAAAATACCCAACAAAATTGCAGTCAAAGCAGAAATGGTCAATGATAAAAATGGTTTCTCTTTCATAAAGTCTGTCACCCTGAAATATAAATCCTTATCAATGGTTTTAAGCTCTTTCTTTACTTTGTCAACAGTCTCTTTCGTTACTTTTTCTTTTTGAAGACGTGAAACGCAATCGTCACATAAGGTCGGCTTTACTGTCGAATATATTACGTCACTTTTTATACCATTAAAGATCCGTACGGCGAACCGGTAACCTATAGTCGAATATATTACGTCACTTTTTATACCATTAAAGTCAAATAAACAACCTTCTGTGTTTGTGTAAAGTTTGTTGAAGTAGCAGAGTCCGGCAAAGTGTCACCGTGTCTTCTGTAAATTAAAGTCATCGAATAAATAAGTCTAAGAGCAAAATTTTCGAGTGGAATGTTATTTGGTCTTAGAATATCCGCCATTTGAAAAAATGGTGAAACAAACTCTGTTATTTGAAAGTCGTCTCAAATACCAATTATATTCAAGTGGCACATTTGTCATTGAAATTAAAATGTCTGCGTTAAATTTTTCAGGTAAACTTTCAGCAAGATTTTTGTCACTGTAATTATGAGAATCTGTCCCCGTCTTTGACGGTAATTTCAAAGTCTCAATTTCACCAACAATTTCAAAAACGTTAGATTTCCATTTTTCAATTCTTTTCTTGTCAAACTTGAATGGAAGTTGTCCGAGAGAAACTATTTTTATTTTCAGTTTGTCCATAGTTTATTTATTGGTTGTCTGTCTTTTTAGCATGAGGCATAACGGTTGGCAGCTTGCCGAAGGTGGCGATTTTCAGCACTCACTTTCTTACGAAGCACTAAAGTTTATATACCCACAAAAATGTCCTACGAAGCACGAAACCGCCACTTTTGGCAAGGTGCTGTTACCTGCTGCCCGATTGTCTGTCCGAAGAAGGTCAGTTAGATTTCTGCACAAAGCTTTATAAGAAGTTTGCACCTGTATCACTGTCATTCGTCATTGTATTTCTTGAACTGCTGATACACCTTGTTCATCGCACTTTTGAACTGATTGAAGCTACCACTATTCTTTAGAAATTTATTTCTTCCTGTTGTGCTTTTGTAGAAGTTTCTCGGGTCTGATTCTGCTTTTGGCAGCATGTCAAAATAAACTTTGTATCTTGGCTTCAAGTATTTAATCATTCCATTCTCAAAATAATTGCTTGAAGTAAAATCAATCCACTCTCTCCAAGTTCCGTCAAATACTTTCTCTTTCCAATCTTGTAATTGGTTGTAACTGTCAACAAGAACATACCAATAAATAAAAGCCCACAACTCGCCCTGCTTTTGTGTAATCTCATAAGAAAATTTTCTGTCAATGAAGTAGTATAATCTCCAACTGTCAATATACTTGAAAACAATGTGGTCAACTTTGTTTGTGATTGGTTTTTTAATTTGAGTTTCTGGAAATGCTTCTGAATATCTTTTGTCTTCCTCAAAAAAAGATTCAATTCCTCCTGCAACACCTTCGTCAGGTTTTTTATACTCTGAAACATAAAAGCAAAGAGCTAATTCAGTCATTTTAATATTGAATGGGCTTGACATTTTACTGCCCTCTGTTCTTTTCCTATGGTATTTATATCGCTGTGCTAATTCATTAATTCGGTTCTCAATCATTACCTGTCTTGGGTCAGTTGAATGCAAGTCAGACGCTTTGATTTTGTTTTGAGAATTAAGTGCAGAAATGATGTCAATGCTTCTCTTGTAAGTTTCGGAATCTTCATATGGCAAACGATAAACTCTTACTAAAACTTTAGCTGGATTATTTTCAGTTCTGTTTTCGTCATACGCTTTGTAAAGTTGAGAAATTGTCTGTGCACCATTTACAATTTGAGGATTTCTGATAGTAACCTTTCTGTTATTTGGATTTACTTCTAACCAATCAGCAAAAATTATTATTCCATTGTGCTTATACCAAAACAAGTTTGGGTCTGTCTTAAAACTCTCTCTGATTTTTTTATTGATTGCATTTTCTCCGATTGATTCACGAACATTTTTTTGAAGGTACTTTTCAATATCTCTTGAACTCTCAAACCATCTTATAACTTCAATTGCCTTTGCATTTATTACGATAGACTCAATGTTGCTTCTGTCTTTATCAATCGTCATACATTCTCCTGGCTCGTAAGTAATTTCCTTTTTTCCTGTATGAGGAACATAGCCATGTTTAATATCATAGATTACACTTTCTAAAGCGTATCTGTCAATGAAGTTGATGTCTGCGTTAACCTGCCAATTACGATCCCCTAAAATGCCGTTCAAAAAATTCTGTGAATCCTTTCTAATATTCTCACTCACTTCATTTGTTGACAGCCAAATAATTTCAAGGTATGAGTTCGGGTTGTCCAATGCCCGTCTTAAAGCATTTACAAAGTCAGCAGCGTAATGATTGGAGTTTTCTCCAATCAATGTCTTTTCAATTTTTTGCAACTCATGTGTAATACTATTCAAACTCTCTCGTTGTGAACGCTCGTGATACTTAGATTGTATCAAATAAAAAGTGTTGCCCTCTTGAAAGAAGCAATCAATACCACCGTCATTTGAGCCGTCAACGCTGTAATAAGTTTTAAATTCCTTTTCTGGAATTCTGAATCTTGCTTGAACATAAAACCAAGTCAGGTTTAAAGTTCTCTCAACTAGATTTTTTGATTTCTCAATCTCTCCTTGAAAGGATGAAAAGTCGTCTGGTTCAAATTTTCTAAGATTCATATTTTGATTTTAGTTGTTCGTTTCTTGTCGTCAGTTTTAAGTTAGCACGGTCGTCACGGGTTGCAGGTAACTCGTAAATATACGCAACTCTTCAAACTGTCAAAAACACTTTAATACCTAATCAATCCATTGGCAATGATTTGTATTAAGCAAGAAACATAGATTATAAATCGTATCGTATTTTGTGTAGTTTCAATTGCTCATACGTATTTATGCACTGCGGTTATCAATAATTACCCTTTCAGTTTTTTGCTTTTGCATTTCTACTCTTACCAATACTTGCACCACACCGGTTTACCCCGCCAGCACCTCTTCCAATACTCTTACCGTACGGATGTTTTTAAAATTTGAAATATGCAGACTGTAATAGGTTAGCAAATTGTTTAACAGTTCTTTTCTTTTTACACCACTGAGGTTTGAATTTTTCTTTCCTGTTACAGCAGATTGAATCAGTTCAGAAAATACAAGAGCGGAATCACCGGAAAGGAATAAAGGGTGAGGCGGAGGAGATGAAGTAAAAATGCCTTCCTGTAAATCGAAATAATTATTGCGGTCTGAAAAACTCCCCGATGGAAAAAAGCCAAGCAATTTTGAAAGGCGAATCAGAAACAATAAATGAAAATCTTTAACCGAATCTTTTTGGTTATCCAACTCTTTTATTGTGTCAAATAAAAAGTTGAAGAGTGTCGGATTTTTTTCTTCTTCCTTTATGGTCTGTAACAGAATTTCAATAATAAAAATCCCAACAGAACTTTTCAGCACATCAAACGGAATGGAAGTAAAAATGACAGCAGGGTTTATCTCTTTCAGATGATTTATATTTTTATTCTCGCGGTGATAAACCTGCATATCCAACAACGACAGCGGCTGTAACAGCGCTGCCTTTGTTTTCGATTTACCTGAACGGGCGCCCTTTATGATATAAGACTGAATACCGAATTGTTCGGTATAAACTTTACTTATCAGACTTGTTTCGCCGTACTTAACCGACCTGAATACAATGCCGCGCGTATGCTGTAACATACCTTAATTAATCAACACTAATTTGGTTTTACATGACTGCGTTCCGTCGGGACTTTCAGCAAAAACGAGATAAACTCCCGTAGCTGCTCTTTCGCCAGTCAGTGTTTTCCCGTTCCATATTGCCTGTGTGCCGAGCGCTTTGGTCTGATAGACTAAGTTGCCGGCTATATCCGTAATCTTCACCTCCGAATCGCTGACTAATCCTTTTATGGCAATCACTCCGTTGTAATCTTCACGAACAGGATTAGGATACACAAAAGGTTTGCAGGTAGAAATTTCTTCATTCATTGCTTCAGAGCGAAAAACCTGTATTCCTTTTTCTGTTCCGATAAAAACTTCTCCTGATTTATCATCCAGTGCAATCGAAGTAGTGTAATTTGAAAACAACGGACTGTTCGCTTCGGTGAAGTGATAAATTTGTTCCATTCCATCTGCCGACATCAGAAATATTCCGTTGTCAGTTGAAATCCATTTACGGTTGGCTCCATCCACTTCTATATCATGAATCACCTCATTCACCAGTAAATAATTATAGTACTGATCTTCTTTCACCAAAATCTGCTGGGCATCACAACCCGAAGAGGTGAAAATTTCTGAAGGACAATAGTAAACTGCGATTCCCTGATCGGTGCCTACCCAGATTTGTCCGTCTTTATCTGCTGCAAGACAATTAACAAACAGATTGGGCAGTCCGCCTTTGCCTATTCCCATTCCTAATTTTTTGTAACGGTCGTCGGCAGAAGAAGCAACATCATTGCCGCTGTCATATACTAATATTCCGTTGCCGCGGGCAAGTACAAACCACTTGTAGTTGTTATTGTCAACAATCACCTGAGCCAACATACCTCCTGCATTTTCAACTGTCGGTTGGAACGCATACCATTTCCCATCGGCAGTTCTTAAAGAAATCGGTTTGGGTGCAGTAAAGTTGGATACCCACATATTTGCATCGTTATCAAAAGCAATCCCTGACACACGATAAGAGTTCGGGTCACCTTGTGGCGGTTGTAAACTACTGTTTTGCTTATACAGGTTAAAGATGCCAAAGGGATTGTATTCCACTAATCCGCCGCCATAAGAACCAAAACAAGCATTTCCGTTTTTGGGATTAGCTGTTACAATAAAAATATCAAGGATAGAATCCATCTTAGGATCAGCATACTGATTAAAGGTAAACCAGTTATCATTTTCGCGCACAAAAAAACCATCGCGATTGTATAAATACCCCCAGTCGCTCACGCCGCCAGGTGCTACATATACAGTGTGATTGTAAATAGCAATGTCACTCACCTTTGGAGTTCCGGGCCCGTTGGGTACTAATGAGAAAGTGCTTTTGCTATCGAGAAAAATCAGTCCGGTATAAAAATCAGCAATCCAGAATGTACCATTATCATCCTGATGAACGGAGAGGGGATTTTTGATAAAATAGCTGTGACGGACAGAATCAACTTCTCCTGTTTTTGAAATAAGCGTAAGCTTTGCATCTGTAATTCCTGAATTGTTCTGACAAAGAATAATTCCATCTCTGCCTTTGTTAATAGAGTTTATTATCCAATCCTTATGGTAAAAAATCTTATTCCATGCAGAGCCGTTTTTTTCAAAGAGCGTATCTTTTACAGAGCAGTAAAATTTTCCGTCAGTGAAAAGAATTCTTTTTGCTTCACCGGCAGAAAGTCCGTCAGCGCCTGAAATATTTGTCCAGTTTGCATAGTAAGCAAGATTAGAGCTTTTCTTGCTGGCAGATAAAACGCCGCTTGTTGTTGCAGCATAAAAATTATTTTCATCTGCACAGATTTGGTTTACTCTGATACTGTTGCCATTAGCGCCAATGATATAAGTATCGCTTATTTCATTCTTCAGCAGATTAATCACTACTATACCGAAGCCGCAGGAGAGATACGCATAGTCACCATCGAAAAAGATGTCATAAATATTTCTGTCACCGATAATATTTTTCAATTTGATGTCAGGAATATTAATGATACTGTCAGCAGTCATTATATCAATGTTACTGTTTGAATAAGCTATAAAAAGAAGCTGATGCTTTTTGTCAAAAGCGATAGTGCTGTATCCGATGTCTGACAGTCCTGTAATTTTACTGTAACGCTCGTAAGAACCATTCTCGCGACTTACCGAATACAAACCGAGAGTGGTGGCGCAATAAACTTTATTATTGGAAGATGTTACAGCAACTGCACTTCCGTAGGATAAATATTCTTTCCATCCTCCAATAGGCAATTGCTGAGCTGTTACAGATGCATACGCAAGCAATAAATAAACAAGAAAATAAAATTTCACCCGCTAAAATTAAGCATTATCACTTAGTGGAAAAAAATGATAATTAGGTGTTGTTTTGTATGTATCAATGTTTTTCTAAAAGCAGCGATGACAGATTATATTTTGTCATACATTAATTAATACCTACTTTTCTCCCTTCTTTTAATCTTACATGAAGTCATTTATACGCCTAACAGGTATCTTTATCACTCTTCTATGCTTTAAATATACTTCAGCACAGATTACCATTCAGCTATATCAGGAAGATTTTAATAGTCCATCTAATTCATTCGTTCTGAATTCGGGCGGACCGGCATCCAACACAGGAAATAATAAATGGATTGTAAATAATCAGTACAACGGTAACGGAATTTATCCTAATACTCCTGATCAGAATCAGGTAGCCGGTGGTACAATATCTCAGGCTCCTACCAGTAATTATTTACACATTCATGATGCCAATTCAGCGCCGGGCACTTCCAATGCAAACTACAATACCTCTAATGCATCTGACAATTTTGCGCAGATGGGAACCAGTTTCTGTACTGTGGGATTAATTAATATTCACCTTGCCTTTTTCTGGATAGGCGAAGGTTCGCCAACAGATTATGGAAGATTGTATTACAGTATTAACGGAGGAACTTCATGGACACAGATAGGTAAGCCGCAGTATAATGGATCTAATCTTTGGAGGTACGAAGATGTTACAGATCCTGCATTTGAAAATCAGAATGACCTGAGATTTGGATGGAGATGGACAAATTCAGGCGCCGGAGGAGCAAATAAAATTTCGTTTGGTGTGGACGATATTTTTGTCGTTGGCACTTATGACAATGTTAATAATCCGGTTCAGATTAATATTTCAAGCGTGGCTCCCAGTCCCGTTTGTCAGGGAGATAATATATCCGTTAGCATTCAATTATCCCGACCGTTGTGTGCCGGAAATTATCAAATGGAAATATCTAATGCTTCAGGGAATTTTAGCGGTAATATGCTTCCGTACATTTTTTATATCGGAACAGGACAAACCAATTCATTCCAGATGGCAGGTGTTCCCAGCAGTCTGACTCCGGGAACTTGTTATAAAATCAGAATGAGCCGGATGTCTCCCCCTCCGCAGATTACAGGAAGTGCGAGTATTTGTTTTGAGGTGAAGAAATGTCCTAACACCATTAAAACTTTACAACCGGTTGTTACAAAAGGACCGGATACAGTTTGTGTAAACAGTGTTATTGAGGTTCCGTTTTTTTCTACCGGAGCGTATCTTTCCAGTAATAAGTATATCGCACAGCTATCCGATGCCAATGGAAATTTTACCACACCCAGCATTATCGGAACATCACCGGATGCCAACACTTATGATCCTAATTTAGGTTCTCCTCCTGGAACGGTAAGCGGTAAAGTTCCTGTAGTACCTGCCGGCTGCGGATATTATATACGGGTAATTTCAACTAATCCCGTGGCAACTTCTTCTGCTCCTGCAGATTACTTTGGTCCTTTCTGTATTAAACGCTGCGACATGGAAACCAATGACATGGAAGATGTTCAGTTGTGTATTACTGATACAAGCGGCGCCGATACCACCATCACTGTTACAATTAATAATCTTGGGAATAAATCAACTTACGCTGCGGGTAACGAGTTTAAAATTCAGGTAATCAATTCAAAGACCTATGCAATTATTAATACCGGAGTATTTGGAAAAGTAACTGCCACTTCCAATGGAAGTCTTACCATCTCTGTTCCTAATTATCCTGATTTGCTCAAGGTTCTTCCTTATCCGGGAACCGGCACTTATTACATGCGTTTAATAGCAACAAATTCGAGTAACCCGGGAGATACGCTGGGAACATTAGTACACTTAACTATCGGAAAAATTGCTCCGCCTCCGGTTGTAGGAATTGAGGATTCTGTAATATGCGCAGGCGATGTAGCCGACTTTTATATCTGGCCATTTAATTTTAACAGCGCTTATCAGTGGCAATCACCGATTTTGAATTTCGGAGATCCATTAGATTGGTACGATCCTGATATTCTGATAACTTTTCCAAAAAGTTTCAAGCCGGGCAAATATCCCTTTAATGCACGGGAAAATAATAATGGCTGTTTTAGTCCATGGTCCGATACCGTTTGGGTGAATATACTGACAACGCCTCAAACGACTATTACAGGACCATCGCCGGTATGCCAGGGAGATACCGTTAAATTTAAAGTACCGTTCATAGATAAGACCTATTACGATTGGGATAATTCATGGAAATCAAAGAGTAATAAAGCAGTTGAATTAGACAAGTCTAACAATGAATATACATTGATATTTGATTCAACAGGAAATATAAACATCAGTGTAACCGCATTGAATCAATGTGGTCAGGCGAACGGAAACAAGACTGTAACAGTTCAGCCCAAGCCGACAGTCAACGCAGGAAATGATACGGCTGTTTGCGAAGGACAAAGCGCCACACTCATCGCAACTGGTATTAATGCAACCGCTTATTCCTGGTCGGAATCAGGCGCTATTATTTCATCTAACCAAACGGTCACCGTTACACCGGCGAAAGTTTCAGATTATATTATTACGGCATCCAACAGTATCGGCTGTAAAAATTATGATACAGTTATGGTAAGTGTTCATCAGCTTCCGGTTCTGACTGTAACACAAAATGACATTACCTGCTTTGGTGCAGACAATGGTTCCGTAACTGCAATCGTTTCTTCAGGCACACAGCCCTATACTTATGAATGGGATACGGATCCGGTACAAACTACTGCATCGGCTAATAATCTCAGTCCCGGAGTTTATCTCATCACTGTAACAGATAACTATGGCTGTACTGCGGATACCGGTGCAATCATAGCTGAACCGGGTCCCTTAGCTCTTAACTTTGAAATTACAGGGGTTACTTACGGCGCAAGCGACGGAACAGCGGCTGTAAATGTTGAAGGAGGAAAAGCTCCCTTTTCCTTTCTATGGAGTACAGACCCAGTGCAGAATTCCCAGATGGCAAACAATCTGGCAATAGGAACATATTCTGTAATTGTAACAGATGCAGGAGGATGCACTCAGGAAGGAGTGGTAGAAATAATGTCAAAAGAAAATGCACTCTATATTCCCAATGCATTCTCGCCGAACAATGACGGAATAAATGACGACTTTAATTTTTATGGAACTAACCTCAAGGATATTTATATCGCTATTTACAACCGGTGGGGAGAAAGAATTTTTGAATCTGATAATATGAATAAGCGATGGGACGGCAGATTCAATAACCAACTGGAACAAGCCGGAGCGTATGCCTACTATATTATAGCCAACTTTCAGGACGACACGCAACAGATTAGAAAAGGAACTATTACTCTTATTAAGTAACAAGGATTTATTGGAAGCATTCATCAGATTAAATGCACAACAGAATAATAAAGCTATTCCTTCACAAACTTCCTGACGATTGTGCTTTTACCGAACTTTATTATTACTGCTAAATACACTCCCGCGGATAAACCACTGACATCTATTTTAGTTTTATGATGTGTATCTATTGCATAGACTAATAGCGTTTGTCCAAGTATATTTTTGATTTCAACGAATTTTTCCCCTGATGAAGCGCAGTTTAAACTTAGTTTATCTTTCACGACGGAGGGGAAAATCGTACAATCATTGTTTTGAAAATGTATTTCTGTCCCGGTAAGATCTTCTGTGATTATATCTCTGCAAAGTGTGAAGGAGCAATTTGAGCCGTTCTCTACAGTGAGACAAACATGAAAAGTATCAGCAATGGAGTAAATGTGAACAGGATTTTCATCATTGCTTTTCTGTGTGTTATCACCGAAATCCCATTCGTAGAGGGTGATATTACCTGAACTTCCGGATGAATTAAATGCCACCTGCAATCCGGAAGTATTATAGCTGAAACTACCGGCAGGAGAAGGCTTCACCACAATCTCATAGATTGCTGTAGTATCCGCGCAGTTTCCATTATTGGCGAAAGCACGATAGTAAGTAGTTTGGGACGGAACACCGGTATATGAGCTATTTGTTTCTCCTGCAATCGTTAAAAAATTATTCTGTGATAAAGACGATTGCCATAATACAGGGTCTGAGTTTCCGGAAACGGAAAGTATTGCCGGCGTACCTGCACAAATCGTATCACGCGAAGCTGTAACAGTTCCCGCTTCAGGAGCCGTATTCACTGTTACATTTAATAAGGAGGAATCGCCGGTTCCGCAGGCGTTACTGCCTTTCACGCTGATATAGCCGCTTGTAGCTGCTGTAGAAAAGTTTACTGAGATATTATTTGTGTTGTTTCCGGCAGTAATGGTTGCTCCTTGAGGTAGTATCCACATATATCCGGTTGCATTGGGAATGGAAGGAACGGAGTATCCGGTTGTTTCTCCTGTACAAACAGAAGAATGTCCACTGATAGCGGAAGCAGCTGATGGCTTGGTACATCCACCCGGAAGGATTGCCGGAAGAATACAGCAATTGCCGCCGTCAGAAAGATTAATTGTGACATCCATCCAACAATCATACTGAGTCCGGTGGAATAATAAAGTGCCTCCTGTTACACTTAGAAAATAGTAAACTATTTCGTCCGGTGTATTACCACCTCCGGCAAATGTCATTGTATCACAAGAGCCGGAGGCACCTACCACACCCCCATATATTGATCCTGTACCATTACCGTGTGCGGGAATGTATCCTACCTCAGGAGGGGTATTGGGCGGATTAATGGTCACAATACCCGGGTCAACACCTGTAATAGAAGTAGGGAAATTTCCTTGTCCGCAGTTGTTGTTATTCTGATTGGAATTAAAACCAGCGTAAACCACTTGGGTAACATTGGAAACATACGGACCTGCAATCGTAACCTGTATCGGTTCGTAGGTACAGACACAGATTTTCAGATTCGGAATATTCTGATCAACATTTATTTCTACAATTCCCCCATCGTAATTAGAGTAGATGGCAACATTTCCGTTAACATCGCAAAAATCCGATACAACAGGACAGAAGGAAAAACAATGAGCAAATGGGGAACTTCCATCAGCAGCCGTAGTGGCTACCGCAGTAATATCGGTAGAGCAGGTGAGGGATAGTCCGCTCAAATCCGCATTCCAGTTTCCTGATCCATCAGTTGTAACAGTCGTCAGGTAAGTTTCACTCTTACATTCTCCGTAAACATCGTTGCACAGACTGCCGGTATAAAAATCTACAGTTGAGTTGGGCGGCGCCGTTCCGTTCAGCAAATTACCCATCTGCGAATCAATCAACGGTGGCTGAATATTATTATTCCCGTTACTTCCGGCACTTCCTGCCAGCACGATTCCATAGCCGTAAGCACAAGCCATATTATTCCCACGAACCTGGTTACCGGTCGCATCTTTTTCATTAACTCCCACAACCAAGTTTCCATAGCTGTTTGCAGTGTAACCTGTAGTGGAGTTCGATAGATTATTGCCTTGCCCCTGTAACACACCGCCGATAATATTATTATCGGAATTGCCATCAATCCAGAATGCCCACGACCACCATGCCATATCGGTACCGCTGCCACCAATAGTGTTTCCGTAAAAAATATTTCCTGAACTCCCTGTTGATGGGTCACTGGTAGCATATTCACCGATATAAACCGCCGCGCCGGCGCTTCCGGCGATAATATTACCTTCCCCTGTTACCACACCTCCAATCATGTTGTTATTGGCGCTGTTTAAAAAATACAACCCGTTGGGCGAATACCAAGCCTGCGAAGGAGTATAACCGAATGTGCCTGTAAGATCGCAGCCGATGTTATTGCTTTGAATCGCTCCGTTGTCAGCCGATTCTATAAAGATGTGATAGTAGTTACAGCGGTTGATTACATTTTTTTTGTTTGGTGCGCCGATTATAAATCCGTCTGCTGCATCACCTGAAATATAAATGCCATTATCAAAGTTGTAAATCTGCAATCCGTAAATCTCAGTGTTAGCTGCATTGTTTACCCATACACCATTGACACCTCCACTGCCGCTTTCAATGTAAACTACCGGAATATTGGCCGGACTAAAACCCGGTTGTGTGGTGGCATCAATCACAGTACCGGCACGTGTTACAGCAGGCAAATCACTACTGACTGAAATAATGAAAGGAGCAGTTCCCGGTATATTAAAATGAATGGTATGCGGAGCGCCTGCAACTGTAGCGTTTACCTGTATAATGCAGTAGCGTAAATCACCTGAGGTACCGCTACCGGTTCCTGAGTCGCCGTTAGAATTCACCGTGTAAATGATCGCATTTGCAGCAAAGTGTGCCAGCAACAAACATAAAGCACATGAGAATTTGAATAGTTTATTCATTTCCGAAATTTTTTGGATGAAAGAAAAATTATCTCAAAAGATAAATGTAACAAACACAGTAAAAAAAGACAATTTTCTTAATACATTCAGGTAAAATATTCACAGGCAACTGCATGCAATGGTTGTAACACTATTTGTTGTGTCAGTTAAGTTTGATTTTTGTTCTATGAATTTTTCAGTGTAACACCTGTTACATTGAAATGAAAATATAAATCGGGAAGATTTTGTCCTTTTCCTTTATCCCCGTCTCTTTTTTATTTACTATGCAGTAATTTATTATTTGAATTTAGTAAACTTGTATTTTGAGTTTGTTATTATTTTAAGGATTTAGCTATGAGAAAAAATATTCTTTGGTTGTTAATACTCATTGTACCGGTAACAAGTTGTGAAAATATTTATTTCGACCGCATGCCCGGCAGTCGCCTTCAACAGATTCCGAAAGAATTGACCGGAAAATATCAAAGCTATGATTGGAAGAAAAGAGATGGAGTGATGAAAAGGGATTCCAACGGGTTGGTAACAGTGAAGAGCGGTTCGATTATCTTACATACTAAGAGAGCAGAAACTTACAATCTGTGCGACACATTCACTTTCTCAAAATACAATAATTACTATTTTATTTCAGAAAGAGCCGCCAAGGGTTTTTGGACCTGTTACACCATACAAAAAACACCAACAGGATTTATCGGAACACCTGTGATTCTGACAGGGGAAAAGAGCGATACAACTCTGTCTTTTCTGAGAAAATACTTTCCTCTGATGCAATATACCTCCTTTGCAGGAGACACCAGCAAGTTGGTATTCTATACGAAAACAAATGAAGACGAAATCATCCGGTATTTTTCTGCTATCTGTAAATCTCAAGGATACACGGAATACATTCGCAAATGATACTTTGAGTGCAATATCTTTCATTTCATTTGTGAATAATGTTACAGATGAATAGTAATCACTCTGATATTAATAAGTAAGGTTGCTGAAAAAAATCCTGCAAGTGGATTTATCATTCGGTAAATTCAAATCCAATATCCTTCCTGAAATATTTTTTCTCAAAAAAAATAATTGAAGCATTCTTTTTAGACAGTACCAACGCTTCTTTAATATTTTTTCCAAAGGATGTTACAGTCAGCACTCTGCCGCCATTGGTCAGCAGTTTTCCGTTTTTCTCAGTGGTTCCGGCATGAAATACAATTGACTTTGATATTTTGTCTAAACCGGCTATCTCTTTTCCTTTTTCAAATTTATCGGGGTAGCCGCCTGATGTAAGAACAATGGTTACAGCGGCTTCATCTGTAACTTCGATTTTCTTTTTGGAGAGTGTTCCATCCGTTACAGCAGAAAACAGCTCAAGCAAATCTGTTTTAATGCGTGGCAATACTGCTTCCGTTTCCGGATCACCCAACCGGCAATTGTATTCTATAACAAACGGCTCGTTGTTAACCTTTATTAAACCAAAGTAAATAAAACCCTTGTAGGTGATTTTCTCCTGCTGCAGTCCCGAAATAGTCGGACGGATAATTCTTTCTTCTACCTTTTTCATAAATGCAGCATCGGCAAACGGTACCGGTGAAACGGCTCCCATTCCTCCGGTATTTAATCCGGTATCACCTTCACCCACCCGTTTATAATCTTTTGCAGTGGGCAGAAGCAAATAATTTTTTCCATCTGTTAATACGAAAACAGATACTTCAATACCTTTCAGAAATTGTTCAACCACTACTTTGTTGCCGGCTTCTCCAAACTTGTCATGCACCAGCATCTCTGTCAGCATTTCCTCAGCTTCATCAGTTGACTGAGCAATGATTACTCCTTTGCCTGCAGCTAATCCGTCTGCTTTTAATACAACCGGCGGAGTTTGCTTACTTATATATTCAATTGCTTCGTCTATCTGAGATTCATTAAATGAATGATAAGCAGCAGTTGGGATTCCATACTTCTGCATAAATTTTTTTGCAAAAGCTTTACTTCCCTCTAACTGTGCTCCGGCTTTTGAAGGACCAATCACTGCAATATGTTTTAATTTTTCATCAGACTGAAAATAATCGTAAACTCCTTTTACTAACGGATCTTCAGGACCAACTACTATCATTTCAATCCCCTCTATTAAGCAGAAGTTTCCAACAGCATTAAAGTCGGTTGGAGAAAGTGTTACATTTTCTCCACATTGTGCAGTGCCCGGATTTCCGGGTGCTATAAATAACTTTTCACATTGACGGCTTTTCGAAATACAATAAGCAATTGCGTGTTCGCGACCACCACTACCCAACAATAATACTTTCATAACTCAAAATTATAACGGGATGCAAAGAAAAAGGAATTTATGTAAGGGAATATATTGAAAGCAGAAAGCGACATTTTATTACATTTTAACAACCTTTCTTATATTCAGCGATAATTCTTGTTCATCATCAAAAGGATCCGTTTTTAAAGCGAATAGCAAGCCGGCAACAAACACAAGTAATTGATAATCAATTAAAAAACAGAGTATTGATGGATAAAGGTGTTTGTACTGTTCAGAGATATTAATATTTCATGAATTCATGCTTAACTTTATTTTATCCTCTGATTTGTTTTTAAATGAAAGAATTATACTTTTGCGTCCCCTCAATAAAATCGGGATTTCAACCACTCTGACACACTCAAAATTGAATGGCTAAACAAGAACTCATCAAACAGGACGGTACTATCACAGAAGCATTGTCCAATGCGATGTTCAGAGTGAAGTTAGAAAACGGACACGAGATATTGGCAACTATTTCAGGTAAAATGCGCATGCACTACATCCGCATACTTCCCGGAGATAAAGTGACAGTGGAGATGAGTCCATACGATTTAACGAGAGGAAGAATTACTTACCGTTTTAAATAAAAACTAATGAGAGTAAGAGCAGCAATTAAAAGACGCAGTCCCGACTGTAAAATAGTCCGGAGAAAGGGAAAGTTGTATGTCATCAACAAAAAGAATCCCCGTTTTAAACAAAGACAAGGTTAAACATTTAAAAAATAAAATAATCAATTAATGGCACGCATAGCAGGTGTTGATTTACCAAAGAATAAAAAAGGAGATGTAGGTCTCGGATATATTTTTGGTCTTGGCGTTTCCGCCGGAAGAACGATACTGGAAAAAGCAGGAATTGATCCAGATAAAAAAGTAAAAGACTGGAACGACCATGAATTAACTGAAATTCGTAACATCATCAATAACGAATACAAGGTTGAAGGAGCGCTCCGCTCAGAAATCCAATTGAACATCAAACGACTGATGGACATTGGTTGTTACAGAGGAATCCGCCACCGTAAAGGATTACCTGTACGGGGACAACGCACCCGCACTAACGCCCGTACCCGCAAAGGAAAGCGTAAGACAGTGGCAGGCAAGAAGAAAACAATGGAAAAAACATAGTTGAATCCTGAATAATAAATTAACTCATCAACTCATAACAATTCATGGCTGAAGAAACACAAGAAGTAAAATCCGAAGTAAAAAAAACGAAGAAAAGAAGCATCAAAGCAGACCCCGAAGGGCAGGCACATATTCATGCGAGCTTCAATAACATTATCATTTCATTCACCAATAAGAATGGAAATGTAATTTCATGGTCTTCTGCAGGAAAAGTTGGCTTTAAAGGTTCAAAGAAAAACACACCTTATGCAGCACAGGTAGCTTCGCAGGAGGCAGGCAAGGTAGCACACGATGCAGGGCTTCGTAAAGTGGAAGTATTTGTAAAAGGACCGGGCTCAGGACGTGAATCAGCGATTCGTGCCATTGCAACATGTGGTATTGATGTAACAGTCATCCGGGACATAACTCCTCTGCCGCATAACGGATGCCGTCCACCTAAAAAGAGAAGAGTGTAAACAATAAATTGATGTACTGTTCTTTTAAATAGTTAAAGAAAACTCATCAACAAAAAATAAACGAATAACGAAATCATGGCAAGATTCACAGGTCCAAAATCTAAAGTATCCCGCAAGTTCGGAGAGCCGATTTTGGGGTTTAGCAAGGCACTGGAAAGAAAGCAATATCCCCCCGGTATGCATGGACAATCCAAGAAGAAAAAGCAATCTTCTGAATATGGCGCTCAGTTGAAAGAGAAACAAAAAGCAAAGCTGACTTACGGATTGCTCGAAAGACAATTTGCAAAAGCATACACAGAAGCTGCCCGCAGAAAGGGTGCAACAGGTCAAAACCTTTTAAAGATTCTCGAAGCACGGTTAGACAATACAGTTTACCGTTTGGGAGTAGCTCCTACCCGCAGGGGGGCGCGCCAGTTGGTTTCGCACAAGCATGTTACAGTGAACGACAAAGTAGTAAACATTCCTTCTTATGAACTTCGTCCCGGAGATGTGATTGGTGTGAAAACAAAAGAACATCCGGCTGTTACATCTTCACTGAATGTAAAGAATATCAGCCGCTTTCCATGGCTGGAGTGGAATGGCGACACCATGAAAGGTACTTTCCTCGCTCTTCCGGAAAAAGATCAGATCCCTGAAAATATCAAGGAACAACTGATAGTAGAATTGTACTCTAAGTAATTTTTGAACACATTTTAAAACCATTTTATAAATGAGCATCCTCACTTTTCAACAACCGGATAAAATTGTTCTTCAGAAGGCAAATGACTTTGAAGGATTTTTTGAATTCCGTCCGCTGGAGCCCGGCTTCGGTGTTACCATTGGCAATGCGCTTCGCCGCGTGTTACTTTCATCACTTGAAGGATATGCTATTACTTCTGTGCGCATCACGGGAGTTGACCACGAATTTTCTACTATTACAGGAGTGATTGAAGATGTAACAGAAATCATCCTCAATCTGAAACAGGTTAGGTTTAAAAAAGTAACCGAGGAAGATCTCTCAACCGAGAAGGTGCTTGTTTCCATGAAAGGGAAAGAAGAATTTACAGCAGGCGATATTGAAGGAGTAACCAGCAGTTTCAAAATCATGAATCCGGAGCTAGTTATCTGCCGCATGGAAAAAAGTGTAAAGTTTGATATGGAACTTACTGTGTCAAAAGGACGCGGTTATGTACCTGCTGAAGAAAACAAACTGAAAGAAGCGCCCGCCGGCACCATTGCAACGGATGCCATTTACACGCCTATTAAGAATGTAAAATATTCAGTTGAGAACACTCGTGTTGAACAGAAAACAGACTATGAAAAACTGATTTTTGAAATCACCACTGATGGCACTATTCATCCGGAAGATGCAATTAAAGAAGCAGCTAAAATTCTGATTCAGCACCTGATGTTGATTTCAGACGAGAACATCACTTTCGATACAAAAGAGAAAGTGGAAGAGGATGTAGTGGACGAGCATGTATTGCACATGAGAAAATTGTTAAAGACACCTTTAGAAGATCTCGACCTTTCTGTTCGTGCATACAACTGCCTGAAAGCAGCCAAGATTACTTCTCTTTCCGAGTTAGTAAAATACGACACCAACGAGTTGCTCAAATTCCGCAACTTTGGTCGTAAGTCACTGATGGAAATTGAGGCATTGATTAATGAGAAAGGACTTCATTTCGGAATGGATCTTTCTAAATTCAAGATTGAAGAATAAACAGAAATAAGCGGCAAGACTCTTGACGCTTTATACTTGATACTACAATGAGACACGCTAATAAAATAAATAAACTCAGCCGTAAAGCGCCGCACCGCAAGGCGCTGATGATGAATATGGCAAATGCGCTGATTGAGAATAAGCGGATTACTACTACTGTAGCAAAAGCAAAAGTGTTGCGCACTTATATTGAGCCGCTTTTGACAAGAGCAAAGAACGATACTACCCATAACCGTAGAATTGTGTTCAGCCAGTTGAAGGATAAGAATTCAATTGAAACCATGTTTAAAGAAGTGGGAGAAAAAATTGCTAATCGTCCCGGCGGATACACCCGTATCATCAAGTTGGAAAACCGCCCCGGTGATAATGCTACAATGGCATTGATTGAGTTAGTGGATTATGCTTACTCAGGCGATGGTGCAGCCACTACAAACGCTGCAACTGAAACCAAGAAGCGTACGCGTCGCGCAGGCAAGAAGACAGGAACAAAAGGAAGCGAACTTCCTCATGATCGTGCTGCAGAACCCAGGCATGGCAGCAGCAAAGCTACCGGCGCTCCAAAAATCCGTCAGCGCAAATCAGGAGGAGCATAAGTCAAACAGTAATTAGTACAATAAAAGAGAAAGAGGTTGTCTTAATAAAGGCAGCCTCTTTTGTTTTTATGGTAGCCTCTGTTTACCTGTATTCGTTCTATCCTTTCGAAGAAAGAGGAATCGCAAATATTGAGCAATGCAGATAACAGTGTTACAGTAAATACCACAGCATTCTAAAACTGCGGGTGTATGAATAATTGCAGTATTCACCACAATCGGTAAAGAAATAATGAATCC
>CAYRJA010000002.1:0-74810 GCA_964424455.1 uncultured Bifidobacteriaceae bacterium | reverse complement strand
TCATTAGCTTCATAACTAAAGCTGCTTGAAACTGCAATTATTCATACACCCAAAAGAATTTTCTTATCTCAAATTTTTCAAAGTTTCCTTTAGTTTCACGCCATAAAATTGCATTATGAAAAAAATTCTTTCTTCCTTTTTTGTTTTCTTCTTTCTGATTCAATTATCCTTTGCTCAAACATTAATGACACCTGAAATTCTCTGGTCGTTGTCGAGAGTTTCGCCTGAGTCATTATCCCCCGACGGAAAGTCTGCTGTCTTTTCTATCCGAAACTACAATGTGAGTGAAAATAAAGGTGAAAGCAATTTGTATTCAGTTGCTGTAACAGGCGGAGAACCGAAACAAATCACCAGTACAAACGGCAGTGAATATGGAGTTCAGTTTTTGTCTTACGATAAAATAGGTTATGTGCTTAATGGTCAGTGGTGGGAAGCCAATGCGAGTGGAGATAATACTGTTCAGATTTCAAATATTGACGGCGGCATTTCACTGGCAAAAGTCAGTCCCGACGGAAAATATATCCTGTTTGCTAAAGATGTAAGACTTGATAAAACCACTGCTGAAAAATATCCGCTGCTTCCAAAAACTTCAGGTGAAATTTTTGACAATCTGATGTACCGTCACTGGGATACATGGTCAGATGGAAACTACTCTCATGTTTTTTATGCAACTTATGATAATGGTAAAATCGGAGAACCACACGACATAATGAGTGGCGAACGGTTTTTTTGCCCACAGCAACCTCATGGCGGACCTGAAGATGTTACATGGAGTCCTGACAGCAAGCACATTGTTTATGTATGTAAAAAGAAATATGGAAAGGAATATTCTCTCAGTACCAACTCCGACATTTATTTCTACAACATCAATGCGGCTTCTACTACCAACTTCACCGAAGAAAATCCCGGATACGATACTTATCCTGTTTTCAGCCCTGACGGAAAAAAGATGGCGTGGCTCAGTATGGCAAGAGACGGATACGAAGCAGACAAAAACCGTTTGATGGTTTATGATTTTGCATCAGGTGTGCGTACAGATATATCAAAAGACTGGGATGAAACTATTACTTCGTTCATCTGGAGTTACGACGGGAAAAAGATTTTCTTTCTGGAAGATAAAGAAGCAACCGATCAGGTTTTTGAAATCACTCTCAATCGCGACTGGACAAAAACAGGAGCAAAAGATTACCGTCAGGTTACCAACGGAATGTTTGATGTTATTGCAATTGTTGGGCAGAGCGGAACCTCTCTTGTTGTGGCACGGCAGGATATGAACCATGCTACTGAATTGTTTAAAGTGGATATCGCAAAAGGAACATTCACTGCTCTGACACAAACCAACAAAAAAATTTATGATAACATCTCTATGGGAAATATTGAAAAGCGATGGATAAAAACTGCCGATGGAAAACAGATGCTTACCTGGTTTATTTACCCGCCGAATTTTGATGCAGATAAAAAGTATCCCACGCTGCTCTATTGCCAAGGTGGTCCTCAGTCTGCGGTGTCACAGTTTTATTCTTTCCGTTGGAATTTTCAACTGATGGCTGCAAACGGTTATATCATTGTCGCACCCAATCGCCGCGGATTGCCCGGCTTTGGAACAGCGTGGAACGAAGAGATAAGTAAAGACTGGGGCGGATGGGCAATACAGGATTACCTGAGCGCTATAGATTCTGCGGCAAAACTTCCATTCGTTGACAAATCAAGATTGGGCGCTGTTGGGGCAAGCTATGGCGGATACAGTGTTTATATGCTCGAAGGTGTTCATAGCGGAAGATTTAAAACTTTTATTGCACACTGCGGTTTGTTCAACTTAGAAAGCTGGTACAATACAACCGAAGAAATGTGGTTTGCCAACTGGGATATTGGCGGACCTTATTGGGGAAAGAATCCTCCGAAAGGTTATGAAACTTTTAATCCCCGAAAATATGCTGACAACTGGAATACTCCTATCATGGTCATTAGTAACGCGCTTGACTTCCGGGTTCCTGTAAATCAGGGAATGGAGGCATTTCAGCTTGCACAACTGAAAGGAATTAAAAGCCGTTTTCTTTATTTTCCCGATGAAGGACACTGGGTAGTGCAGCCGCAAAACAGTTTACTCTGGCATCATGAATTTTTCAGATGGTTAAGTGAAACACTGTAACACTTATTATTCAAATCAGTTTGTCAATTTGACTTGCTGATTCTGATAAAATGAAAACGCTCTGCAAAATTTTGCAGAGCGTTTCTCTTTAGTTTGTTTTTATTTTTTCGCTTCCGGCACTATCACAAACAAATCCTCTTCATCTTTTTTCATCATGTACTGTTCACGGGCAAATTTTTCCAGTGATTCTGTGCTGGTGAAAAGTTCTTTCTTCTCATGATTCACCTGTTTAATCATATCGGAATAATATGTTTGCTTGCTGCGCATTTCATACAGTTTCCAGCGAAGTTTTACCTGCGATACAACATCGTTCTTATCGAAGAACAGCATCCACACAAAAAAGGCAAGTATGGTGAGGAAATATTTGTTCTTCAGCAAAGGCGGAACATTCCCTTTTACCAGTCTTTTGAAAAACTTATTGAAAGAATTTTTCTTTGCCATAATTCATTCCTTTAAACAACTTCTTCTGAATAACGAAAGCGGTTCGTTTTTCAGTACAGGAAAATTCTGCAACTCTCAGAATAGTTGTAATGTCAGGCAAACTTAAAACTCTTGCCGGGGTAGATGGCATCGTCACCCAGTTCTTCTTCCACACGGATAAGTTGATTGTACTTGGCTATCCGGTCGGATCGGGAGGCAGAGCCGGTTTTTATTTGTCCGCAATTCAGCGCTACCGCAAGGTCAGCTATGGTTGTGTCCTCAGTTTCGCCACTGCGATGGCTCATAATTGAGGTGTATGAATTTTTGGTCGCTAAGGCAACCGCATCAATAGTTTCAGTAAGCGTTCCTATCTGATTTACTTTAATCAGAATGGAGTTTGCTACTTTTTCATCAATGCCTTTTTGCAAGCGCTTCACATTGGTTACAAATAAATCATCTCCTACTAACTGAACAGCTCCGCCAATTTCATTCGTAAGTTTTGCCCATCCTTTCCAATCATCTTCAGCTAATCCGTCTTCAATAGAAATAATAGGGTATTTCTTTATCCATTTCTTCCAGTAAGCAATCATCTCATCTCCTGAAAACTTTTTACCACTGGACTTTTTATAAACATACATTCCTGTTTTTTCATCGTACAGTTCTGAAACCGCTGCATCCATTGCTATGTAAATGTCATTGCCCGGTTTATATCCTGCATCTTCAATCGCCTGTAACACTGTTTCAATAGCTTCTTCATTGGATTGAATGTTGGGAGCAAAGCCGCCCTCATCGCCAACATTGGTAGAATATCCTTTTTTCTTCAACACACCTTTCAGGTGATGAAAAACTTCAACACCCATTTGCAATGCCTCGCTAAAACTATCTGCTCCGACGGGCATAACCATAAATTCCTGAAAATCTATTTTGTTGTCTGCATGAGCGCCGCCATTTAATATATTCATCATAGGAATAGGAAGGGTGCGCGCATTTACGCCGCCTATATAACGGTAAAGCGACTGTCCAACTTCTTCCGCTGCAGCATGTGCGCAGGCAAGTGAAACGGCAAGAATTGCATTAGCTCCTAAGTTTTCTTTGTTATCCGTATTATCTATTTCAATCATCAGTTTGTCAATCATCACCTGATCGGTAACATGCAACCCTTCTAATTCTTTAGCAAGAATATTGTTTACATTCTTCACTGCTTTTGTAACACCTTTACCCAAGTATTTTTTCTTATCGCCGTCGCGCAGTTCAACGGCTTCGTGCTTGCCGGTAGATGCACCGGAAGGTACAGCAGCGCGTCCCATCGCTCCATTGCTTGTAGTTACTTCTGCTTCCACTGTAGGGTTTCCGCGTGAATCAAGAATCTGTCGGGCATGAACATCAATAATTATAGACATAGTTTAAAGTTTTATGTTTTATGGGAGCACCACAGAGGCACAAAGGCACAGAGTTAATCGTAGCCATTGATTATCCGTTTAAATCCATCAATAAGTTTTGGAACATTAAAGTTTATTAGAAGTCCTATCCTTTTGTCTGACAGTTTTAGATAGGTTAAAATTTGTGCTTCATGAACAGGTAATAATGCGTCAACAGCTTTTAATTCTATAACTATTTCTTCTTCGACAAGAATATCAATTCTGAAATCTAAATCTAAACTTTCTTCTTTGTAAACAACAGGAAGAGCTACCTGTCGAAGGAAATTTCTTTTCCTCATCAACAATTCTTTGCAAAGACACACTTCATAAACAGATTCAAGCAATCCTGGTCCCAGGTTTCTGTGTACTTCTATAGAGGCATCAAGAATGTCTTTAGTAATTCTATTTCTTTCTTCTTGTGTCATTTGAGAAAAATATCTCTGTGTCTTTGTGCCTCTGTGGTGAGTAAATTAATTATTTATCATTTTCAAAAAGTCATCAAACAAATACCGGCTGTCGTGCGGACCGGGAGAAGATTCAGGATGATATTGAACTGAAAATGCCTTTTTATTTTTCAGTCGTATTCCCTCAATGCTGTTGTCGTTCAGGTTGATGTGTGTTGCTTCTACGCTCTTACTCTTTTTCACATCTTCTTCATTTATACCAAATCCGTGATTCTGACATGTAATCTCACAACGACCTGTTACAATATTTTTCACCGGATGATTTATGCCTCTGTGCCCATGGTGCATTTTGTAAGTGCCGATTCCATTCGCAATAGCGAGTAACTGATGTCCGAGACAAATTCCAAAAAATGGTTTCTCTTCATTCAGAATATCTTTTACCGTTTGCAATGCGTAAGACATAGCTGATGGATCACCCGGTCCATTGGAAATAAAATAACCATGCGGTTGCCATTCTGCCATTTCTTTAAAAGAAGTTTTTGCAGGAAAAATTTTCAGATAAGCTCCTCTTTCCGAAAAGCAGCGCAGGATATTTTTCTTTACTCCTAAATCAAGCACAGCAATTTTTAACGGTGCAGATGGTTCTCCCACATAATAGGGTGCAACAGTACTTACCTTACTTGACAGTTCTAATCCTGCCATAGAAGGAACTTTTGAAAGCTTCTTTTTCAGTTCATTTATATCTGTAATTTCTGAACTGATAATGGCATTCATAGCTCCTTTATTACGGATATGACGCACCAAAGCGCGAGTATCTATTCCACTTATTGCTACTTTATTTTGCTCAATGAAATAATCTTCGATTGACTTTTGAGCTAACTTACGCGAATAAGCAACATTAAAGTTTTTGCATATAAGCCCGGCAATTTTGATAGATTCACTCTCCGCTTCTTCATCCTTGATTCCATAGTTACCGATGTGTACATGTGTGGTAACTAACAACTGACCGAAGAACGATGGATCTGTAAAAATTTCCTGATAACCTGTGTTGCCTGTGCTAAAGCAGATTTCTCCAACGCTTGTGCCGATTTTGCCGCCTGCAAGTCCTTGATAGATAGTTCCGTCTTCGAGGAGTAATAATGCGGGATTTCTTTGACTCATTTTTTATATAATGCTCCGTAAAATGTCAGAGCAATTACTAAAGTGCAAAGATAATAAGCAGAACGAATAAAGTTTAGTCAATAGTAATCACTTCTCCTTTCTGGGGAATTGAAATATTTTGAAATCTGTTTTTTTCAAGTACGGCTTTAAAGGGCAACTGCCCATCCTCATATTCGCCATGAACCAGAAATGTTTGTTTCAGTCGCGAGCGGTCAAGATTGTCGAGGAATGAAAGCATTTCTTTCTGGTCACCGTGTGCGCTGAATGAATCCATCACTGCAATCTGTGCTTTCACTTTTTTCTCTTCTCCAAAAATCTTAATCTCTTTCATTCCTGTTCTTAATCTCCATCCCAAAGTGCCTTCTGCGCAGTATCCTACGATTAAAATCGTGTTATCCGGATTTTCAACATTGTTGGAAATGTGATGAATAATTCTTCCGGCTTCTGCCATGCCTGAAGCAGAAATAATTATTGCCGGTTCTTTCAATGAATTAAGTTGTTTCGATTGTTCTACTTCTGTGATATATTGAAGGTTATTAAAACCAAATGGATTCGACTCTTTCTTCATATAGTTTCTGATTTCCTCATCGAAACATTCAGGATGGTTGCGGTAAATTTCAGTAGCATTGGTTGAAAGCGGGCTGTCCACGAAAACCGGAATATGGTTTAGCTTTCCCATGTGTTCGAGTTGGTCAAGCATATAAACGATTTCCTGCGTACGCCCGATACTGAATGATGGAATAATAATTTTTCCTTTCCGGTCTATGCAGGTTTCTTTCACCACTTTATAGAGATGGTCTTTATCATCAGGAAATTTCTCGTGCAGACGACCTCCGTAAGTGGACTCGCTGATAAGATAATCTGCATCATCCATTTGTGCAGGATCTTTCAGAATCGGGCGGTCGGGACGGCCAATATCGCCTGTAAAAGCTATGGATACTTCTCTTCCATTGCTTCGTTTGATTTTTAGTGTAACACTTCCGCTGCCAAGAATATGTCCGTTATCACGAATCCGTACAGAAACATCTTCACGAACCGGAAACCATTCTTCATAATTTACCGATACAAATTTCCTGAGCGCCTGCTCTGCATCCTGGGCTTCATAAAGCGGATTAAGCGGGGGCAATCCTTTTTTTGCACGGCGCTTATTATGAAACTCGGTATCTTTTTCCTGAATGTGCGCACTGTCAAGCAACATGATTTTTGATAAATCGTTGGTTGCTGTCGTACAGAAAATTTCTCCCCGAAAACCTTCCTTTACCAGTTTGGGAATCCGGCCGGAATGGTCAATATGTGCATGAGAAAGAATCAGGCAATTAATTTCTTTAGGATCAAAAAGAAACTGCTGGTTGAGCTCGTCAATATAAGCCTGCTTACCCTGAAACAATCCGCAATCGAGTAAGATTTTATATCCGTCGTCAAGAGTGATAAGATGAGAGCTGCCTGTTACAGTTCGTGCCGCGCCGCAAAATTTTATCTGCATAGGAAATATATTATATGAATTGTTCAAAGATAATAAAGACAACATAAGCACAGTGGTGAATCACATTTCTCATACATTTCCACAGCAGAGAAATTATCATTTCTTTGTTTGAAATTTGATTTGTATTTTTCACTATCAAAATTCATAGTTACATTGACCAAACCCAACCACTGCCATGATTACCCGGAAAGATTTAGAAAAACTGACTCTGTTAAAAATAGAGGCAGAAAAAAACTCTCATCTGTTTGAGCAATTTCAGAATGAAGTTGAAGAAGCAATTAAAAAAATTGCATTTAATCATTACCCTATGTTAAAGGAAATGAGTAGCTCCTATCTCAATGAGTTTGATGATTTGTTGTCAAAATTATTTTGGGAATTTGCAATTGAAGTGGAGCAACTTGCTTTGGAAATGGAGAGTTGATTAAAAGAATTTTCTCAATAATATTATCACCATCAGGATTCCGGCAGGTTTATTTTATTTCCCATTATTTTTATTCTACTTTTCACTCCGAAAATGAAGGTGAATCCTTTTTTATTTTAATTGATGAATAAGAAAAAGATGAACGCAATACTTAGGGGTACAATTATTTTTTGCACCTTCTTTTTCCTTTTTTCGTCATGCCGAAAATCCAATGATCTGAATGAAGGGTGGAATACCACGCTGCTTACTCCTCTTATAAAATCAACTCTTGATCTGAGCAGTTTAGTAAACGATACATTACTTCAATCTGAAACTGATAGTTCGCTGAGGATTGTTTACAGTCAGAATCTTTATGGTTTCTCACCTGCCGATCGAACTTTTAAAATTCCTGATACTACTATCAAAGCAAGTTATAGTGTTGTCAACCTTGAATTGGCTGATCAATCTATTGTTTATCCTATTTCACTCGGTGAACTTTGTCATCAGTTGATTCAGTCGGGCGGCGTTAATGCGTTTATTGGTAATGCAATTATTGAGGCGAACAGTACTTATTCTCCTATCCCTTCTTTTCCGCCCATTTCTTCCGGTGACAATGATATTGATGCCACTAAATTTTTTAAAACGGCAACACTGAAGTCCGGTTTTATTGATATGAAAATTGATAACGGATTTCCAATTCCAATTGACAAATTGGTGTTTCAGATTAAGAATAAAGTGAGTAAAGAAATTATTTCCACTCAGACATTTTTGAATATTTTGCCTCACACCTCACAAACGAAACAGATTGACTTAAGTGGAAAAACAATGGAAGGGCAGTTGGTTGCCACCATCGTTAATCTGGAAAGTTCAGGCAGCGGAAGTTCTTCTGTACTGATTGATACTTCAAATGCACTTACAGCCACAATGCAGGCACATGATCTGATTGTAGAATCTGCAACCGCTGTTTTCCCTTCTCAAAATTTAATTGATCAGAACAATGAAACTACCTATGTCCTGAGTGGCGGGGCAAAGTTAAATCTGCTGAAAATAAAGAGTGGAAAAATGGTAGTTACTATCCGGAGTTCAATTGCCGATACTTCAAAGTTTGATTACTCGCTGCCCGGTGCAATAGATGCAAACGGAAAACCAATGTTTGCAAAGACGGTATTGCCTCCTGCTCCGCCGAATGGTGTTACAGTAAGTAATCGTAGTTATGATTTATCGGGTTACACGCTTAGCTTAAAAGGTATCAGTGGAAATCTGTACAACACATTTGTCAGTCATGTAACTGCCCGGATTGATTCCACCGGGAGGGAAGTCAGTCTTTCTACCAGCGACAGTGTGTATATTGATTATGGATTAGTGGATATTGTGCCCGACTATACAGAGGGCTATCTCGGTCAGCAAATTGTAACAGTTGGTCCCGATGAGCAGAGTTTTGATTTGTTCAAAAAGATAAAAAGCGGATCGCTGGCATTGGAAAAGGTTTCGGTTGATCTGGGAATAGAAAATGGAGTGGGCGCCGATGGGCGGATTATTCTTTATGATTTATCATCAGTCAATTCGTCCCGGAACTCAACTGTAACACTTACCGGAAGTTCCATTGTCAATCAACCGCTTTCTATTGTACGTGCCACTGACTTCCCCCTTGCTCCTTCCGTCACCAATTTTCATCTCGATAACACAAATTCAAATATCAAATCATTGATTGAAAATCTGCCGGATAAACTGAAATACAAATTGGATGTATTCATTAATCCTTCCGGCAATAGTCACAACTATAGTGACTTTGCCTACTATAACAGCCCGCTGAATGTATCACTTGATTTGTCTGTTCCTCTTTCGCTTATAGCAAACAAACTTATGTTTGCGGATACTGTGGATTTTAATTTAGGAAGTACTAACTCCAACGGAAGTTCATCCATCAAGAATGGTATTTTCAATCTGATAGCTGAAAATGGTTTTCCGCTGAAAGCGAATATGCAGGTGTTTCTGTATGATGACTATGGCGTTTTGATTGATTCGCTGATGGCGGCTCCACACGAAATTGCTGCCGGAATATTGGATAATAATTGTCATGTTTCAACTGTATCAAAGAGTGTGATTCAGATTCCGGTAGATGATAACAAGATGAACCGAATCCGCAATGCGAAAAAAGCAGTTGTATTGGCTGTACTGAATACATCAGGCAATAACAACTGTAACAGCTATCAAAAAATTTACAGCAATTACAAGATGGAAGTAAAGTTGACCGGCAAATTCACTTATTATACTGGGAGATGAAATCAGCCGGAATAAAATTCAGCATTGTTATTTTTTTTCTGTTTTTCCTGTGTGATACTCAGGCACAAAGCACTAATCAGGAAATGTTTCATCTGAACAGCGAAGAAATTGTTTCCCTTCAGTCGTTCGGTGATTCATACTTGCAAAATCCGGGAGATAATATTTTAAGAATAGCGGGAAGCGCATACACCCGCTCCGGAGTTGTTCCGGTTTCATTCAGTAAAAATATTTTACAGAAACATTTTATTGATGATAATTTAAAATCCATTGCAAGCAAACGGCTGAAGGGAATGAATCACTATGAATACAGTTACATTGCTTCGCTGAGCTGGTATCATTACTGGGGCGATTCATCTTTTTTCAGAAAATGTGTAACCGGGGTTTCACTGAGCGAGCGCTCTGTAACAGAATTACGGTTTACCCGTGATGCATTCAATACTGTTTTTTACGGTAATGCCATGTATGCAGGCGATTCCGCTTTCTTTACTGGTACGGGACTACTCAATATCCGTTTCCGTCAATTAAAATTTACATGGCTGAAAAGGTTCGGTAGTGCTGACTCGTCATGGACTCTATCATTAAGCGCCTCGCTGTTACAGGGAATAAATGCTAATCACCTGACTACGGGAATTAGCAGTCTGTTTACGGAACAGAATGGAGAATATCTTGATTTGGATTCCAGGTTTCTTTATTCGCAAAGTAACACTACGGATAAAACTTTACTTGCCTTCAACGGAACCGGCGCTTCAGCAGACCTTGTTCTTTCCTTTCCAATGGGCGCAAAGGGAAACTTTAAGTTTATAATCAATGATGCCGGCTTCATTCAATGGAATAATAAATCATTGCATTATTTGCAAGACTCTTCCATTCATTTTGAAGGTATTGAAATCAATAATCTGTTCTCTTTTAAAGATACTTCCTTCCTTAATATTGATAAAGATTCTGTCCTCAGTTTAATGGGCGTGAAAACCAGAGAACGGCAGTTTACTACACATTTGCCTATGAAAATCGGAATGTGTTACACTGCATCTCTATGGCAAAACCAGGCAGAACTGCGGGCTGGTTTCCGATACAAGCCCGCCTTTGACATACTGCCTATGTTTTTTGTTTCTTTCAGTATGCTCAAACCAAAATTTATTCAGCCGGCAATAATGTTGTATGGCGGCGGCACACAGGTATTTAATGCAGGTGTGGCGCTATCAAAAGTTATCAGCGATAAATTGTTTTTCTCCATTGGCTCGGAAGATGTGCTGGGGTTTATTGCACCCAACGCTTTCAGTTCCGTTTCTGCATTTACGCGGATAAGTGTAAGATGGTAATCCACTCTGGTGATGGAACAGGAAAAAAAGATAAAATATCTGTCAAAGTCTGAAGCATTGCAGCGTGCACGAAAATATTGTGCTTATCAGGAGCGCAGCCATTCGGAAGTAAGGAACAAACTGTTACAGTGGGGTCAAAAAGGATTGGATCTTGAAGAAATTATAGTAAAACTGATTGAAGAAAATTATCTGAATGAAGAGCGATTCGCTAAAGCATACAGCGGCGGCAAGTTCAGAATGAAAGGTTGGGGACGAAATAAAATTATTCAACAACTTCATGCTAAAAAAATATCAGATTACAACATTAATCAAGCGCTGAAAGAAATTGATGATACAGAGTATAAAAAGACGCTAAAGAGAATTATTCAGAAAAAAACTGTAACACTCAAAGGGCTTACTTCTTTTGAAAAGAAGAATAAACTTGCCCGTCACTTAATTACTAAAGGATATGAAACTGAATTGGTGTGGAATACGCTGAATGAACTGTTTGACTGATTCAGAACCATTTCTTTTTCTTAAAGTAATAAATCATTCCCACAGCTACTGCAGACATCAGCAGCAGAACCAGAAAATAGCCATAGCGCCATCCTAACTCCGGCATATAATTAAAATTCATTCCATATACACCCACAATAAAAGTGAGTGGAATAAAGATGGTAGAAATAATAGTCAGTACTTTGATTACATCATTCATCTTCAAATTGACAAGCGAAAAGTTTACATCCAGCGCACTCACTAAACTGTCGCGGTACATTTCAATCGCATCCATCACCTGAACAGTGTGATCATAAAGATCACGGAAAAACAAAAGTGTTTCAGGTTTTATTTCTTTCACTTCACTTCTCAATAAATCATTTATTACCTCACGGAGTGGCCAGATGGTGCGCCGCAGAATCATAATCTCCTTCTTCAGTTGGCTGATTTGCTGAATGAATTTTGTACTTTGAATTTTTTCCGATTTACTTTCCAGACTTTCCACTTCTTCTCCTATCTGTTCCATAATCAGAAAATAATTATCAATCACCTTATCCATCAGCGCATATACTAAATAGTCTGAGCCATATTTGCGGATGCGTGAATCAGGATTGCGCAGGCGGGCACGAACCGAATCAAAAATATCTCCAATGTTTTCCTGGAATGACAACACATAATTTTTCCCGAGCACAAGACTAATCTGTTCCACATTCACACTTTTGTTTTGCCCGTTATACTCCAGCATCTTAAAAACGATGAATATGTTTTCTTTCCCTTCCTCCAGTTTAGGCCGCTGGTTGGTATTAACAATGTCTTCCAGAAAAAGCGAATGAACATTGTACGCTTTCCCGATTTGCTTTACTATTTCCGTATGATGAAGTCCGTCAATATTTATCCATGTGCTGGTATTGGTGTCCTTGTAGGGAAATGCATCTTCAATCTTTGTTATTTTTCTTTCTGAGAAATTTGATTCATCATAATCTATAACTGTAACATGAACAGGTGTTTCCTTTTTTTCTTTCCCGATATAAACCAACTCGCCGGGAGGCATTCCGGTTTTAATCGTTTGTGAAGTCTCTTTTTTGCGATTTGCAATCGTCTGAGTAAGGTGAGAAGCGGTCAATGGAAATAATTTCAATACAAAATAAGCAAGTACTTTCGAATGTGGCTGCAATTTTTTTCGATACTTTTGTGTTGATACTGTATTAGCAATCATTATAATGAATACCACTGTAAATATCCCCGTTAGCATCTATACAGAAAGTACTCCTAATCCTGAAACGATGCGGTTTGTAACAGATAAAATACTGCTACATAATATCTCTGCAGATTTCCCCGATGAAGCTATAGCAAAAGAATCTCCTCTTGCCACAGAGTTGTTTGGATTTCCCTTTGTGAAAGGTGTATTTATTATGAACAATTTCGTTACAGTTACTAAGCAGCCGGATGCAGACTGGCACGAAATTATTCTGATTCTTAAAGAATTCATTTCTGATTATATCACTGAAGGCAAAGACATTTTTACTAAAAGTTTTAAGCCGGCATTAACTCATCTTCCTTCCAAGGTGGCTCATTCTGATATTTCTGACGAAGCAGAGTTAATAAATGAAATAAAAGAAATACTTGAAAATCAGATAAAGCCCGCAATAGCAAGGGATGGCGGAGCTATACAGTTTAAATCTTATCACAAAGGAAAGGTTGCAGTAAAGCTACATGGAGCTTGTAACGGATGCCCTTCTTCAACTATTACACTGAAAGCAGGAATTGAAAGAATCCTGAGAAAAGAAATTCCGGAGGTGGAACAAGTAGTTGCAGAATAGGACTATCTTTTTCTGTAATACACCTAACAATTCTCAAACTGACATTCATAATTGAAAAGTCATTCAGCTAAGATTATCAGAGATATAAGTAAATGATAATCTTATTTGAGTATTGTAAACATTCAATCTGTAACACATTCTTACTTTTCAAAACAAATTTTTTTCTGTTCTTTTTCAGCACACAAAAAAATTTCATCTTTGGCAAATGCAAAAATTTACTCCCCTATTCTTTTCTTTTTTTCTACTGACCGTTGTAAGCTACTCACAATCTATTCCTTCTACAGAGCACAGAATACGCGAACTACGGTATGATGTGAAGTTTTATTTTCTGAATCTTGACATAGAGGCAGACTCTCCTGCAATTTCCGGCGATGTACTGATGCGGTCAAAATCTCTTGTAACCGGTTTAGATACTATCGCTGTTGAACTGGCTTCAAATCTTTTAATTGATTCAGCCCTTGCCTCTATTAATTCAGGAGGATTTATGACCGCTGAAGTTCTCAGAGAAAATTCAGAGGTAAATATTAAGTTGCCATTTATTGCTGATAGCAATGACATAATTGAAACCCGTATTTTTTATCATGGGAACCCAACTCCTTCCACTGCCTTAAACTCCGGATTCTGGAGCAGCAACAATCCATCACCTCATAAGTTTTCTGCATCTCCTCCTTACAATTCTTACTCATGGTGGCCCTGTAAACAAGTGCTGACCGACAAAGCAGATTCATCCTGGTTTTTTATTACCACCGGCAACTCGTCCAGAGCACTATCAAACGGATTACTTGCGGATACTGTAACACTTCCCAATAATAAAATCCGGTGGGAATGGAAAAGCAAATATCCGATTGACTTCTACAACATCTCTTTTGTGGTCGGCTCTTTCACTGAAACAGTCCAATATTGGCACCCTGAAAGCAGAACAGATTCAATGGCGTTGAAATTTTATAACTACACTCCTAATCCTTCCAACCTTATTCAGAATATATTAGATGTATTCAGCAGTCTCTATGGTCTTTATCCGTTTTATGATGAGCAACTTGCTATATCAAAGGTGGATTTGTCCGGCGGTATAGAAAATCAGACTTCTATCTCAATGGGCGCTGACGGAGTAGCTGTGCATGAAATTGCACATCAGTGGTGGGGCTGTAACACTACCTGTGCTTCATGGAATGATGTGGCATTGAATGAAGGGTTTGCAGAATACAGTATCGCAATATATGAGGAGTTTGAAACAGGAATATCTAACTCTTCTAAACGAATCAATCGGATAACCAACTTTGAAGGTAGTGCAGTGTCAAAACCAACTGGCTCTGTATATGGTCCGGGTGATACCTCTTCTGTTGCCGGATTTGGAAACGGTGTGTTTGCTGATCAGGCGATGTTTTATCGTAAGGCAGCTTGTGTTTACAACTCACTTAGGTTTGAAATAAATAACGACAGCATTTTTTTTAATGGATTAAAAAACTATCAAACTCAGTTCTCAGGTAGGGCTGCAACAGGAAAAGATTTTAAAAATGTTATGGAAGCTACATCAGGGAAAGATTTAACCGATTTCTTCAATCAATGGTACTATGGCTTTGGTTATCCGACATTCAACGCCAGATGGAAGCAACTAAACAATCTATTGTCTATTGAGCTTACTGAAACTGCTTCTTCTCTAAAAACGCCTTTCTTTAAAACTCCTTTGGAAATTAAAATTCAATATGCTGATGGCGATACCATTGTCCGTATTTACGTTGCAGATTCTGTTACAAATCTGAATTTTGTAAGCAGCAGAACTGTAACAGGATTGGTTATTGACCCGAATCAATGGATTATAAACAAAACCGGAGCCATTGTAAATGATCCTAACCTTTCGGTTCAATCAATGGTACCTGAACCCAATTATTCTGTTTATCCAAATCCTGCTTCAGCATATATTCTGGTAAAAAATGATTTAAAGAAAGAGCAAATCACTGAAGTAAATTTATTCAATCTGATTGGTGAACATGTTCTGAATGGTCATACAGACGCTAATGGAAAAATCAGATTGCCTGATTTAACGGAGGGAATTTATTTCCTTCAAATGAACAGAGAGAGTTATTTTAAAATAGTAATTAAGAAATAATTTCAGATGAATTCTATCCAATCACTGTTACAAAAGCTGAAAAGAGTATGTATAATTCATTTTATAAAATAGCTCTTGCTTTTTGTTTAATGACTCTGCTTTCTTTTGTCTGTAACACCACTCTCGCGCAGAATACAATTTCAGACAGTTCAAAGTGTTTTTTTAATTGCCGTGTTCCCTACAAGTATAAGTATGATACCATAAAGGTTATTGACAAGCAACAGCACAAAACAATGGTTAAAGTGCCCGGAAGTTTTTTAGTGATGCAGGATACCCTTGTTTATACTTCAGGCGATTCAATGAAAAAACAGATTCCTGCTGTATATGATATTTATGAAGAACAGGTTCTGGTCAGTGGTAAAAAGCAATCTCCTCGCTACAAAGCGGTTACTAAATATATCGTATTGGAAGAAGCACGAACTGAAAACCTGATGAATATATCCAAGAAAAAACCTGTTACAGTGTATGAACAGGTTAACAAAGATAAAACCATGAGGGTAGAAGTGCCTGCCACCTTTACTCATGTAGTTACTAAAACTGCAATAAAGCAAAAGGAGCAATTTGTTGAAACTGAAATTGTATGTCCTTCTAAAGTAACTTCTAAACTAATCCGTCAGGTACAGGAACACCTGAAAATGCTGGGGTATCCTGTAGATGTATCTGCAAAAGAATTAGGCGGAACAACTATTGAATCACTTGAAAAATATCAACAGGAAAATCAGTTGCCGGTAGGTGGATTGAATCTCCAAACATTACAGTCGCTGAATATTACCTGGTAGATTATTTCTGTTATAATAGAAACTGTTACAGCTACAGTACATTCGGATTTAAGTCATACTATCTCTTCAACATTTCGCCTACCATCGTATTCATATTCTCTAACTTCTCGCCGAGAAGTTCTATTTCATGCTGGTTTGGTACGGTTTCTTTCATCTGCTCTACAAGATTCATCAATGCGCTCATCGCAAGATAATCCTGCTTGTCTTTTGCCTGAAACTGCCGCTGGTATTCACTGATTTTATCATTAATCATTTTAGCAGCGGTACGGACGGCTTTTTCATCTTCCGGCTTTACTGTAACAGGATACTGGCGGTCAGCAACAGTTATTTTGATATGATGTGTCTGGTCTGTCATAATTACATAGCGTTGAGTTTATTAATGCACCGGTCAATTTCACGGATGTATTCGTTCAACTTGTGCTTCATCTCCTTCACTTGTGCAGGCGACTGAGAGGGGACATTGTTGACCATTGAAACAGTTTTTACTCTGTCTTCTGTTTGTTTCAGTTCCATGCTTTTCTGTTTCAACTCATCACGAAGCTCACTTACTTCTTCTTTTAGTTTCTGATTAGTTTGTTGATACTGTTCAACTTTTTCAGATACGCGTTGAACCCGTTGCTGAAGTTCGTCGGCTTGTTTGTGCAGTGTTTCAATCATTGGCGGATGGTGGCTTTAATTTGAGATTGAATGGCTTGTGAAATTTTATTCATTAATTGGTCAATTTCTGAATCGGTCAATGTCTTTTCATCATCTGAAAAAATGAAGCTGACGGCATAAGATTTTTTGTCTTTCCCCAATCTTTCATCTTCATAAACATCAAACAGATTTACTTCCTTTAATAATTTGCCTGCCGAATGCCGTGCTTCTTTTTCAATCTCACTATACTTTACTGACTTGTCAATTACCAAAGCTAAGTCCCGTCGAACCGGCTGAAATTTTGACAACTCTCTAAACTTCAATTTTGCTGAACGAGTCTCCGGCAGTAAATTGTCAAGATAAAGTTCAGCAAAAAAAACAGATGATTTCAAATCATAATATCCACATATCTTTTCTCTTATCCATCCCAGTCGCGCTAAAGTGGTTTTCCCCTGAGAAATCGCTAATCCGCTTTCGTATTTTTCGTCTGAGAATTGTGCCAATGTGTATTTAGAAATACCGCATAAGGCAAGTATGTTTTCCACATACGATTTCAGTTCAAAAACATCTGTATCAGACGGTTTCACTTTCCAGTTTTCAGGATTTGACTTCCCATAAAGAAACAGAGTCAACTGAAACTGTTCAGAAAATTTTTCTCCTTCTCTTAAATAAGTTTTTCCTGTTTCATACAATTTCAAATCTCCATGCTTGCGGTTTTGATTCCGCTGAATTACTTCTAATCCTGAATACAACATAGAAGTGCGCATAGAATCCAATCCGGTATTTGCATAATTCATAAAGCGGAGAATCTGCTCTTCGTTTGTAAAACCATTTTCCAATGCAGTCTTTGAATTAACGATTGAGTTATTCATCATCTCAGAAAAACCATTCGCAGACAAATAGCCGGAAATCTTCTCCAACTGGTTTCTGTCCATATCCTCCGGCTGAGAATAACTCAGCGATGACAGAAGATGTTCAGGTATCGGTATGTTATCATAACCATAAATACGCAGCACTTCTTCCATTAAATCCACATCGCGGTCAATATCAATTTTATAAGAGGGCACTAACCATGATGTGATATCCTCTTCTTCTGTCATCAGTTTAAAATGAAGCGCCTGTAATATATTCTTCACTTCTTCAGCAGAAATTTCTATTCCAGCGCTTTCATTCAACCACTGATAACTGAGATGAATAATTTTATCGGTCGGCTTCTGTGTATTTACTTCTTCAATTTTATATTTCAGTTTTGCTCCTGCATACTGCACCATTAAGGTGGCTGCACGCTTCAGTGCATATAAAGTAATTTCAGGATCAATGCCTTTTTCAAAATGAATGGCGGCATCCGTTCTTAAATTATGCCGTGTGGCAGTTTGCCGTATAGTTCCTGCGTGAAAGTGAGCGCTCTCTAAAAAAATATTTTTAGTGGTATCTGTAACACCTGAATGTTTTCCTCCGAAAACTCCTGCAATACACATCCCTTCTTCCGCATCACAAATCATTAAATCTTTTGTGCTTAACTTTACTTCTTTCTCATCAAGTGTAACAAACGGAGTGTTATCCGGAAGGTTTTTTACTATAACTTTATTCCCCTTGATTTTATCTGCATCAAAAGCATGAAGCGGCTGACCACATTCATGCAGCACAAAATTGGTGATGTCCACTACATTATTAATAGATCGGATACCGATAGATTGCAGCCGGTCTTTCAACCACTTGGGCGATTCGCCTGTTTTCACATCACTAATCAGCAAGCCCATGTACCGTGGACACGCACCTGTGTTCTCAACTGTAACACTTACCGGTGATGCTGAAGCCGCATAAATCAACATTTCAGGATAAGGAGTTTTCAATTCTCCCTCCCAATCCTTTTTTACTTTCAGGTATGCAGCCAGATCTCTTGCTACTCCGATATGTGAAAATGCATCAGAACGATTCGGCGTTAAACCCACTTCAAAAATGTAATCCGATTCAACCTTGTAAAAATCTTTTACAGCCGTTCCCACTTTTGCATCCGCAGGAAGTACCACTATTCCGCTGTGGTCAGTACTTAGCCCTATTTCTGATTCGGAACAAATCATTCCCTCACTTTCTATTCCGCGTATTTTCGATTTCTTGATTTTAAATTTTTCTCCTTCAGTCGGGAACACTTCTGTTCCTTCGGTGGCAACAATCACTTTTTGTCCTGCGGCTACATTAGGCGCTCCGCAGATAATCTGCAAATCATTACTGCCTCCAACATTTGTCTTAGTGATTTTCAGTTTATCAGCATCCGGATGTTTCTCCACTGAGTTTACTACGCCAATCACCAACCCTTTCATGCCGCCTTTCACTGTTTCATACAATGAAACTTCTTCCACCTCCAGCCCTGTTTGAGTCAGAATATCCGCCACTTCCTGTGCGGGCAAATCAATTACGAGGTAATCCTTCAACCAGTTATATGATATTTTCATTTGCTAATTTCAGCAGTAAAAGTAGAAAAGTTACAGTCGTTTTATTTCTTCAATGGAGTCTCCACCACCTGCAAAACAGAATCAGTGCCTGCTGTTACAAATGCTACAATGCTTGTACTGTCCACATTCCACGATGAGGGGATAGTAAAATCAGAGAACAGATACTTCGTAGCATGTCCGGGTGTTTTATTTCCAACAATGACACGTCCTAATGAAGGAGTCAGCATCGTACGCAGAACATGACGATGGACATAAAAGGTATCAATGCCCGAAGGACCACCCTTCGGACCGCCTAACTGAGGTTCTTTCATTCCGCTCTCGATCAGCATCACACTAAGATTCAGCATAGAAGTAATGCTCTGTGTATATTGAAGAATCACACCAAGTGAGAGTGTTCTTGCTGCATCATTATAGCTATGCTCCATTTTCATTTGAACGGTTGAAACAGAATCAGCATATTCCTGTGTGGTATATCCTGCCCATTTCTGTCTTGCAACTGTACGGGTAGTTTCTCCCAAAAAAAGCTTTCTATTAACAGAGCCGATGGGTTTGGCTGAAATAGGACCAACCGCCTGCACAATGTCATAGGCGGCTTTTGTTCTGAAATCATAGGAACCAAACGAATAAGGCAGGGTTAGCAATCCTGCTGAATCATGTTCGGCTACCACTACTATTCTTCCCGAAGGATATGACTTCACAATATTAGCTGCCACCTCATGTGCGCTCGGGCAGTTTACACAACGCACGCCTGTAAAATCTTCAATCAGCACATTTCTTCTCTGTAATGAGAGTGAAGCATCAAAGGGAACAGAAGCTGTATCTGCTGAAGTGGAAGGAGTTTTTAAATCAATATTTGGCGGAACTTCTTTACAGCTCCAGAAAGAAGAGGTAAAAAAAAGAAAAAGAAATAAGACTGTTACAGTTTTTGACATCCTATCAAAAGTTTGTTGTTAATGTAAAACGCACTCCGCTGAAAGCAGGTTCATACCGACAAACACCGCCTGTGCAATTATATCCTTCCACTTGTTTTACATAGCTGATGGTGAACCGCTTTCCTTCATGTGTATAAGCAGCAAAAAGATTGTAATAATGTTTTTTGTCCTTCACTACTGCTGCATTGGGTTCTATGTTGTACATGTCAGAGGCAGCAAAAGAAAATTTTGGAGCAATGCTGAATTCCAGAAGAGCATAAGCCCATGAGCCGTAGTCCTGCCGGGTATTCATGTATTGCAATTCAGTGCGGAGGGACCTCTTCTTGTCAAATTTGTAGGTAAACTCTACAAAAGGTGTTATAGCGTTTACCACAGGAACTCCCGGTTCATTCTGATAAACTTCCTGATTGTACAGAATGCTTTGTACTCCAAATGCCTGTTGAAATTTCTTGTTCTTCGTTATTTCTATTTCTCCGTTAATTTCCTGCCAAAGCTGAGTATTACTTAGTGTTTGAACATTAGAATAGTTCAGTGAAATTTTATATCCTTTTACCGGAGTGAAAACTGCATCACCTTCATAAGCCGCCTCGCCCAAATATTGTGTAGCTGCATTGTATCGTGTCAGCAAGCGCATCGCATTTTGCTTAGTGAGAGATGGAATATAATTCAGGATACCGAGCAGAAGTGTTTCATTTGGTGAAGTACGAAAGATGAAATTCTCTGTCCGCTTATACTGTCCTGTAACACCAAAACCTTTTTTGGAATAAGAGAGCGTAGTGTAAATCACACTTCCATCCTTATCAACCAATTCTCCATTGTTATCTACTATCGCCTCGCTTGTCTTGCCGGCATATTCAGCATACCATGTAATATTTTTCCATATCAGAGTATTATATCCCGAATAAGCATACACATTATACTTAGGATAGAATCTTTCCTCTAACGGATAAGTGTTAATCGTGGCAGCAATCAGATTCATAGAGGCATCATCAAGTGTACGATTCACTATAGCCGCACCCGGATTGATGCGCATATTATCATTTATCGCAACCGACCCTTCTATGTCTACTCCTTTTATTATCGGTTTGTAAGTGCTGAATAAATTTTTCTCCTGTCCGGTAAATGCCTTTACATACCAGTTGTCATTTAGTTTGTAGTTGAGCCGCACACCAAAAGTGGCGTAATCAATACCAAGCCCTCGGTCTTCATAAGCCCGGTAAACAATCCCGCTTCCAAACTGGTCGTAAAAATAACCGCCTGTTACAGTTAATCCTTTTATCTCTTTTGATAATGACCAAAAGCCAAGACCGGCTCCGGTATATGCTTTCTGCGGATCAAACAACGCAGAGTTGTTAAACAAGTCGAAGCGTGTCCGTGCATTAAATCCGCTGATGTTGTAATCTAATGTCAGCCATGAATCAACAGAAGAAAAAAACTTATCGTATAGCGGAGTGTTACTTGCGCCGATGGTAGAATCTTTGTTATAAAAATTAGCATTAAGCTGCAAATCGCCTGAGAGTCGTCCTTCCTGTGCTGAACCGGATAGAACTGAAATAACAAAAAGAAAGAGAAGAGGAATTTTCTTCATTATATCTATTTCGCGGTAAAGTTATACCTAAAGGGCGGATTGTAAATAAAAACAATATGAAGCGTCAATGATAAAGCAGGCAGTTAGTTGATACTTTATACCTTGATGTTTCACTGGTGTAACAATCTGAGATTTACTATTCCTGAAAATACACTCTTCTCACCCTCTGCGAAATAGTAGTCATTACTTCATAAGGAATAGTACCACTCCAGCCGGCTAAAGCTTTTAGCGGAAGTTCTTCGCCAAATACAATCACATCATCTCCTTCTTCCACATTCGGTATATCTGTAACATCGAGCATAGTCATGTCCATGCAAATATTTCCGAGGATGGGAGCCGGTTGATTCTTTATCATCATTTTACCAATACCACAACTCAGACGACGACTAAGTCCATCAGCATATCCGATGCCGACGGTAGCTACAACAGTATCCCGTGTTACAGTTCCTGCCCGTCCGTAACCCACTGTTTCGCCGGCTTTCAAATATTTGATTTGAGAAACGGTTGTCTTCAGCGTGCTTACATTCTTCAGCTTACCTTCTAATTTCTGTGAATAATCAATCCCGTAAATTCCAAGCCCCAAACGAACCATATCAAAATGTGCCTGTGGAAACCGTACAATACCTGCTGAATTCAGAATATGGCGGATAACCGGATAGCCAACAGCATCAGTGATTTGTTTGCTGGCAGATTCAAATTTTTCAATCTGTCCTTTGGAGTAATCTTCCATTGCAACATCTTCACTCGCAGCGAGGTGAGAAAAAATACTCTGTACTTTCACTGAATTATTCTGACGAAGCAGCGAAATCAGTTCATCAAAATTTTCTTCATCAAAACCCAAACGGTGCATACCGGTTTCTACTTCCAGATGAATGGGATAGCCGTCAGGATATTTTTCTTTCACTCCTTCTGCCACCGTCATAAACTGCTTCAGTTCTTTCAGCGAATACATTTCCGGCTCTAACTGGTAATGAATAATCGCTTCAAAGCTTCTCGGCTCGGGATTCATCACCATAATCGGCATGGAGATTCCGGATTTGCGTAAAGCAATTCCTTCATCTGCATAAGCAACCGCCAGATAATCCACTTTATGAAACTGTAACACATTGGCTATTTCAAAACTACCGCTGCCATAGGAAAATGCCTTCACCATTACCATCATTTTGGTTTCCGGCTTCAGCAATGACTGATACACGCTGAGATTATGCAACAGTGAATTCAGATTTATTTCCAGTACCGTTTCATGCTGTTTCTGTTCTAACTTTTTACTGATGCGTTCAAACTCAAAAGAGCGGGCGCCTTTCAGTAAAATGGTTTCATCATGAAATTCGTCTGAATTGAACGATTTCAGAAAATCATCCGTGCTTGGGTAGAATGAAGCAAGCAGATTTTCTTTATTATTAAAAATCTTCTGCTGTTTCCCTATGGACTTTCCTATTCCTATTAACCTGTTAATTCCTTTGCTGCTTGCCATTTCTGCCACCTCTTCATATAATTCCCCGTCAGCCATTCCCGATTGTAAAATATCTGAAAGAATCAATGTCCGGCGACGATGTTGTTTTTGCTGATTCAGAAAATCAATTGCAATACCGAGAGCATTCAAATCAGAGTTGTATGAATCGTTGATAAGCGAGCAATTGTTTACCGCATCTTTCAGTTCAAGCCGCATTGCAATCATGCTCAGCGCTGACATACGGTTTGCAATTGTAACAGGGTCAACTTTCAGATACATCAGTGTCATCCAGCAATGAATAGCGTTTTCAATAGACGCATCATCCGTCAGTGGAATGGTAAACGAATAGTCTTCCTGCTGATATACTGCAGTAATTTCAGTGTAAGAATTTTTCTTCTCAATAGATTTAATTGCAACATCCGCATCCAGTTCTTTTTTAGTCCATGAGAATGTTTTAAATCCGTTAAAGTCAGAATCAGCCCGCTTCATCCGATCTTTAACAATAGCAAGACATTCGTTGATGTCTGCATAATCGCGGCAGTAGATCAAAATGTCTGCTCTTACAAACAGTTTCAGTTTCTCATTTACTTTCTGACGGATATTCAGGAATCCTTCGTTGTGTGCATTTCCGATATTCGTAAAAATTCCAATGGTCGGTTGAATAACCTTTTCAAGGTTTGCCATTTCATCTGGTTGCGATACGCCTGCTTCAAAGATTCCGAGGTTGTGGTAGTCTGCAATCTGCCACACAGAAAGTGGTACACCTATCTGCGAGTTGTAACTTTTGGGACTGCGAACGATACTATAATCCGGTTCCAACAACTGATGGAGCCATTCTTTTACAATGGTCTTTCCATTACTGCCTGTAATTCCGATTACCGGCAAGTTGTAGTTCTTCCGGTGAGTGGCGGTTAGATTTTGTAAAGCAATAGTGGTATTCTTTGTTCCGAAGAAATTTCCTTTTGGGTATTTCTGTAAATCCAGTTCATCGCTCACCACAAAACTGCGAACTCCCTTTTCATACAGTTCATCTATGAACAAATGTCCGTTTCGCCTTCCACCTTTCAGTGCAAAGAACAAGGAGCTTTCAGGAAAAACTAATTTCCGGCTGTCAAGTAAAAGATTTTCAATTGTAATGGCGCTTCCTTTCTGGATAAGTTTTGCCCGCATCATTTTAGCGATCTGCTCCGGCGTATAATTCTTCAACTGCATATTATTGGCAAATGTATAGTTCCTGCGAGTTGAATGGAAAGGAAACGAGCTGTATTATCCAATTTGTTTTCCACAAATAAAAAAGCGCTCTTTTTTTGAGAGCGCTTTATCGTTTCTATTTTTCTAAATCTTAGAGATTAATCTTCAGAACCGTGCCCGGCTGAAGTTTATGCACCTTGCTAATGTCATTTGCAGCTTTAATGTCTGACACTGTAACACCCGGATACATATTGGAAATTCCCCAAAGAGTATCTCCGCTTCTGACTTTGTAGTAAACTACTTTACCTGTTGAAGAAGATTGCTTGGTTACCGTGGGTGAAACCGTCTTAACAGTAGAGGAAACTCCGCTTTTCCCGTACACCTTTAACTTCTGGCCTGCATAAATTGTGTTCCCTTTCAGATTATTCCATGATTTGATTTGTGCAACAGAACATTTATGCCTTTGAGCAATTAACCCAAGTGTTTCTCCTTTCCTTACTATATGTACATTCCCTTTACCATTTGTGTTGTAGTAGTGTCCTTTATACTTTGAGTAATATGCTGCTGTATAGTTCTTCGACAGGAATACTATCGAATCTTTCACTTCTGAAAAAAGAGGAAGAGATTCGGACGGTAATTTCAGCGAATAAGGCTGAGAACCTAAAGCCGGAATCACATCGCCTCTTAGTGCAGGATTTAGAAAGCGAATTTCTTCAATCGGCACACAAGTCAGTTTGGATAATTGTTCGAAACTTATTTTCTCAGACACGTCAACTGTACATATATCTCCTATACAATACTCAGGATACTGAGGATACAGACCGTGTGTGTCATAATAATTCATCACATACATTGCAGCAATAAATGCAGGCACATAACCTCTTGTTTCTTTAGGAAGATACTTGCTGATAGTCCAGAAATCATAACTGCCACCTGAGCGAAGGATGGCACGGTTTACATTTCCCGGACCACAGTTATATGCAGCAATAGACAAAAGCCAGTCACCATAAGTGTTATACATATTCTTCAGGTAAGTTGCTGCCGCCTTAGTAGATTCAATAATATCTTTTCGTTCATCAAGATATCCGTTGATTTGTAATCCATAAATTTTTCCTGTAGAATACATAAACTGCCATATTCCGGTAGCGCCGCAGTGCGACACTGCATGAGGATTTAATGCCGACTCAATAATTGCCAGATACTTTAAATCAGTTGGCACCTGATTGTCAGCTAAAATCTTCTCAAACAAAGGGAAATAAATTTTACTTAATCCTACCATTCTCTCTACCTGATCTCTCTTTTTAGCTCTCATAGTGTACACATCAATAAAATTGCGCACCTGTTCATTATAGGTTACAGGCAGTGTTGTAGGTAACGACAGGATTCGCGACTCGTAAACCGAATCCGGAAATATGGGGAACGATTGTATATCACCAGTAGTAAAATCATCTCCACTCACCAGTGAGTCAAGAGAATTATCAACTATATTCAAACTATCATCTATGGTACTCTCTGAAATTATTTCAGGTGTTACGACCGGATTAACATTAAAGGGTACCTGTGCGTACGCATAATTGTAACCAGCAGTACTACAGCCAAAGGCGAAGAGAAAGGCTGCAGTTATCTTTTGTAATCTATTTGGCTTCGTCATCCGAATTGTCATTTTACATTTTTAAAAAATTTTAAGTGCGGCAAAATAAGAATTGCATTTAACAACTTCAGGGTTGTAAATCAATTTTATCCGCTGCAATTTATTAACTGTACACAATAACCCTCAACTCTTTTACAGCCCGCTTTCTAACGCAGTAAAACTCATTTTGTTTTACTCTAATAGGTTGTATTTGGTAATATTAAACGGATTTAACCGTAAAACCTTGTAAAAAGTAATAATCTCAAAAAAACGGGAATGCGTTATCCTGCAAACTTCATCAGATAATCGGAGAAAGCGAGAAGTTCTGCTTCCTTAAATTTTCCACTCATCAACTGAATACCATAAGGCAATCCGTTGGAATGTTTTTTTAATGGAAGTGAAATGGCGGGCAGCCCACAGATCGGAGCCTGAACTGTAAACATATCTGCCACATACATGGTAATAGGGTCTCCTGTTTTTTCATTCATTCCGAATGCTGTAGTCGGAGTGGTGGGCGTTAAAATAAAATCGTAATTACTTAGTATGCTCTCCGTTTTTTCTTTGATATACCTGCGGACCTTTTGTCCTTTAGAATAATATGCATCATAATACCCGGCACTCAATACAAAGGTGCCAAGCATGATTCTCCGTTTCACTTCTTTACCAAAACCTTCTGTACGATTCCTTTTGTAAGTGCTTTCTAAATCAGTGGAGTGAGAACTATGATAACCATAGCGAATACCATCAAAGCGGGAAAGGTTGGAAGAAGCTTCCGCAGTAGTTAATACATAGTAAGCCGGTACTAAATAATCAATCACATCAAAGGGCACCTCTTCTACAGTATGTCCTTCCTGTCTTAGTTTTTCTATCAACTGTAACACTTCTTTGCCGATTTCTTTATCCAATCCTTTGTGATGAACACAGTCATTGAAATAAGCAATCCGCGCTTTACCGTTGAAATTTAATTTATCCGAATAATTTTCTGTTACAGCAGAAGATACAGTGCTGTCATATTCATCTTTACCGGACATTACTTCCAGGAGAATGGCTGCATCTTCAATGTTATGAGTAAAGGTTCCTATCTGGTCAAATGATGAAGCATAAGCAATTAGTCCGTAACGCGAAATTCTACCATAAGTCGGCTTTAGCCCAACCACTCCGCAAAATGAAGCAGGTTGGCGAATAGAGCCGCCGGTATCTGTCCCCAGCGAGGCAAGACACATGTCCATCTGCACCGCCACTGCCGAGCCGCCTGATGAGCCGCCCGGGACTTTGGTATTATCTAAACCATTTTTCACGGGACCATAAGCAGAATTTTCATTGGAAGATCCCATCGCAAATTCATCACAATTGGTTCTGCCAATGATAATAGCGTCTTCCATTTCAAGCCGTTCTATTGCCGTACAGGAATAAAGAGAAGTGAAATCACTCAGTATTTTTGAACTCGCAGAAACTTTATGGTTGCGGTGACACAGTACATCTTTGACAGCTATAACTGCCCCTGCCAACTTGCCCGCAGTGCCGGATTTTATTTTCCCGTCAACAATCCTTGCTTTGTGTAACACCTCCTCTGAATACACTTCAAGAAACGCATTCAGATGTTGGTTCTTTTCGATATTGGAAATATAATAGTTTGCAATGTCCACACAAGTAACACTGCCTTTCTTTAATTCATTTTGTATGGATGAAAGAGAAGAATATAATCTCAAAACAACAGAGTGAAAGTGATATGAATTACTTAGGAAGTTCTTTCTTATCTTCCTCTTTCATGCCTTCTTTAATTTCGCTTTCAACACTGCTTTTAGCTGCATTGAACTCGCGGATTCCTTTACCGATACCGCGCATCAACTCAGGGATTTTCTTTCCGCCGAAAAGCAAAATGATAGCAAGAAAAATAAGTATCCATTCACTACCGCCGGGCATACTTAATAAAAAGGGATATGACATTTTTTTAAATTGTACTACAAAGGTAGAAGTAATCGGTTTTAAAACAAAGGATAGTTTTTCCTATGCTATTTCAATGCAATTTTCTGCTTTAAATACTCTGCCGTAGGTGATTTTACCTTTTTTACCATTTCTTCAGGTGTACCCTGAAACAAAAGATGTCCTCCGCCTTCACCGCCTTCCGGTCCGAGGTCTATAATGTAATCTGCACATTTGATAATTTCCATATTGTGCTCAATAATCAAAATAGAATGACCGTGTTCTATCAACGCATTGAAAGACTGTAACAGTTTTTTTATATCGTTGAAATGCAGTCCGGTTGTCGGTTCATCAAAAATGAAAAATACGGGATGAGTCGCTTTACCCTTTCCGAGAAAAGAAGCAAGTTTTACCCGCTGCGCCTCTCCTCCTGATAATGTACTTGATGATTGTCCAAGTTTTACATAACCTAAACCCACGTCAGCTAACGGCTTCAACGCATCATGCAATGATTTCTCATCGTTGAAGAAATCAAGCGCTTCATCCACCGTCATATCCAGCACATCTGAAATATTTTTGTCTTTGTAAGTGATTTCAAGTACTTCATCTTTAAACCGCTTTCCCTTACATGTTTCACAAAGTAAATGCACATCAGCCAGAAACTGCATCTCTACTATAATCTCGCCTTCTCCGTTGCAAGTATCACAACGACCTCCTTCAACATTAAACGAAAAATGCCTTGGTTGAAACCCTCGCATCTTGGCTAACTTCTGACTTGCAAACAGTTCGCGGATTAAATCATACGCTTTGATATAGGTAACCGGATTAGAACGGGAAGATTTCCCCAACGGATTTTGGTCAACCAATTCAACCTGAGCAATAGAATTACTATCCATTTTCAACTCGCGAAATCCACCGGGTTTTTCACCAATATTGCCGAGTGATTTATTAAGAGCAGGATAAAGGATTTGTTTGACAAGAGTGGTTTTTCCTGAACCACTTACTCCTGTTACAACCGTAATAGTATTAAATGGGATTTTTACATCAATATTTTTCAGATTATGATGCGAAGCGCCTATCACTTCTATAAACTTTGTACCCTTACGACGATATGCGGGCACCTCAATCTTTTCTTTCCCGACTAAATACTTTCCTGTCAGCGAGTCCTCGTCTTTCAAAATCTGATTAAATGTTCCGCTGAAAACAACTTCTCCACCATGTGTTCCTGCAAGCGGTCCCATGTCAATGATCCTGTCTGCCTGTAACATTATTTCTTCCTCGTGCTCAACCACTACAACTGTGTTCCCAAAATCACGCAAACGGTGCAACACTTTTACCAATCTTCCGGTGTCTTTCGGATGAAGCCCGACACTCGGCTCATCTAATATGTACAAGGAGCTTGTAAGATTACTTCCCAACATTCTTGTCAGGTTGATACGCTGCGTTTCACCTCCGGATAATGTGGAAGAAAGACGATTAAGGGTAAGGTAGCCCAGTCCGACATCCAACATAAACTGAATGCGGTTTCTGATTTCCACTGTTACTCTCTTTGAAATTTCTTTCTCATAATCAGAAAGAGAAAGTTCATCAAAAAATACTTTAAGACTTTTTACCGGCATCAACACTAAATCTGAAATAGACTTGTTATTGATTTTTACATAGCCGGCTTCTTTACGGATTCTTGTTCCTTTGCACTTTGGGCAAACAGTTCTTCCTCTGTAACGCGAAAGCATTACGCGATATTGAATTTTATAAGATTGCCTTTCTACCTCGCGGAAAAAGTCATCCAGCCCATTGAAATATTTATTACCCGTCCATAACAGCTTCTTTTCTTTCTCTGATAAATCATGATATGCACGGTGAACAGGAAAGTCAAATTTTATAGCATTTTTTATCAGCAGGTCATTCCACTCACTCATTTTTTCGCCTTTCCACGGTGCAATAGCCCCTTCATAAACGGAAAGTGATTTATCAGGAAACACCAAATCTTCATCAATACCAATTACGCTTCCAAAACCTTCACAAGTCGGACATGCGCCAAATGGATTATTGAAACTGAATAAATGCGGAGTTGGTTCTTCAAAACGGATACCATCTGCTTCAAAACGGTTGGAGAAAAATTTTTCTGTAACAGCTTCCTGACTCTTGGTATCATGAGTGTTTGAAGCGATAATACAGTCTCCGTCACTCTCATAAAACGCAGTCTGCACCGAATCGGAAATTCGTGCCTGAGTATCTTCATCATTTTTTTTAACCATCAGGCGGTCAATAACTATTCGAAGTGTCTGCTTTATTTTCTTCTCCTCTTTCTTTGCAAATGTGTTAATCAGTTCTTCAATCTTCACTAATTTATTATCCGTCATCACCCGTGAAAATCCTTTCTGTAACAGCACATTGAGTTCTTCTTTCAGCGGTCGCTTATTAAACTCTATAAACGGTACCAGCACATAAACGGCAGTTCCTTCTTCCAGTGAATTTACATAATCAACTACATCAAGCACTTCGTGCTTCTTCACCTCTACTCCTGTAACAGGCGAGTAAGTTTCACCAACACGGGCAAACAGTAAGCGCAGGTAATCATAAATTTCTGTAAGCGAACCTACAGTAGAGCGAGTGGTGCGGGTGGAAACTTTTTGCTCAATGGCGATTGCCGGACATAAGCCGTGTATATAGTCCACATCCGGCTTATTCATTTTCATCAGAAACTGACGGGCATAAGCAGACAATGATTCCACATAGCGCCGCTGACCTTCGGCATAAAGCGTATCTATCGTAAGTGAGGATTTGCCTGAACCGGATACACCTGTAACTACTACAAGTTTGTTGCGCTCTATCTCAATATCAATATTTTTGAGATTATGAACACGGGCTCCTTTGATAAAAATATTTTTCTCAGAGGGAGATGTTTGTTTTTTCGTCTTGGTCTTTTCAGGAATACTAATCATGAGAGGATTGCAAAAATAAATAAAGGAGTAGGTTTAGTAACATAGAGCCGTAAGATTTTAGTTCAATCAGGTAATTAAGTTCAACTAATCGAAATAAAATTTGGCAGTTGAAAAATTATTCTCATATTTGATAAAACAAATTTCATTTCTCTGCGTAAATAGAGAACAAATTACAGAACTCATAATAGACACACTCTAAGACGAAACATCTCTACACTACATACTCTATCGTTTCGCTTTTTACACATTTTTTAATTTTTCGGGTTTTTAGTTCAGGGCTTTGAGTTAATCACTCTGTCCCGGGCTCTTTAAACTCTAAACAATTTTCTAAACTCTAAATCACTTTTAAGTTAGTAAGACGCATGTAAATTTCTACAAACCAATTCCATTTTTAAACCCTTAATTGTAGAAACCATGCAAACCAACTCCCCCAACGACCATGCGCTGGTACAGCAGTATCTGCGCGGCAACGAACAGGCGCTTGCCACATTGCTGAACCGCCACAAACAGAAGGTATTTACCTCTATTTATCTTTTTGTACGCGACCGTTACATCGCTGAAGACCTTTTTCAGGATACTTTTATTAAAGTGGTGGAAAAGCTGCGCGAAGGAAAATACCACGAAGAAGGAAAATTTCTTCCATGGGTGATGCGTATCGCCAATAACTTGTGTATTGATTACTATCGCAAAACCAAGCGTACTCCGGTAATCCGTACAAAAGACGGTTTCGATATTTTCAAGCTGCTGAATTTTACCGGTGAAAATGCAGAACAGAAAATGATAACCGTTCAGGCTCACGAGCGGGTGAAAATGCTGATAGAACAGTTGCCCGAAGAACAAAAGGAAGTGGTAATTCTCCGGCATTATTCAGATTTAAGTTTTAAAGAAATTGCAGATATTACCAATGTGAGTATTAATACCGCACTGGGCAGAATGCGCTATGCACTGATTAATATTCGCCGCATGATGGTTGAAAAACAAATTTCCATTTAAATAAAATAAGTTCCTTAAAGCATCGTTACTGAGAACATGAATACGAAAAGAAGATTTATAAAACAAGCCGGACGGTTTATTCTTCATTCCGTATTCATGTTTAAAGCGATGAAAAAATATATTTTACCGGAATACAATAACCTCAAAACGCTCTCGTTAATACAATTAATTCATTCACCCAATGTTCTTTTCAAAACAAATTATGCAACCACTTTTTACACACGACGACTTAGTACGTTATATCTACAAAGAGACCTCATCCGAAGAAACTCTTGCAATTAAAACGGCGCTTCTTGAAGATATGGAACTTGCCAAAACTTATCATGCCATGCTGACTGCGCGTGAAGAACTGGACTGTCTTTCTATGGAGCCATCTCCCTCTTCGGTTAAACTGATTTTACAGCACAGCAAAAATTCACTGGAAACGGAGATACATTAGTTCTCCTTTTCCGCTGTCTAAAATCTGTCAATGTGTTGTCGGCAAATGAAGTAGTTTGCTGTACAACATCTATTCATATCTCCTTCTTTGACAGAAGAATTCCGGGAAACAAAAAATAATTTTTGTTTGTAGTTCGCTTTACAAAATACATTTGCCTATGACCAGACAAGAAAGGTTCCGGCGGTTTATTGATTATTTCAGCAAGCATCAGCCGAATGCAGAAACGGAATTGGAATATGAAGACCCCTATCAGTTGTTAGTGGCGGTAATTCTTTCTGCGCAATGTACCGACAAGCGCGTGAACATGACCACGCCTGCCATCTTTAAAAAATTTCCTACTCCTGAAAAACTGTCGCACGCCTCTTTCGATGAATTATTTCCGCTCATCAAAAGTATCAGCTATCCGAACAACAAGACGAAGCATTTAATCGGGATGGCAAAAATGTTAGTAGAGAAATTTGACAGTAAAGTACCGGGCGATACAGAACTGTTACAGGAGTTGCCCGGCGTTGGAAGAAAAACCGCCAATGTAATTGCCTCCTGTATTTTCAATCAGCCGAAGATGGCTGTGGATACACATGTATTTCGTGTAGCCGCAAGAATCGGATTAACTGTAGGCGCAAAAACTCCGTTGCAGGCGGAAATGCAGTTGATAAAATATATTCCGAAGGATAAAATATCCTTGGCACATCACTGGCTGATTTTGCACGGGCGATATATCTGTCTGGCACGAAATCCTAAATGTGAGGAGTGCGGACTACGGGATCTCTGTAAGTATTATCAGAAGAGTTTGCCAAAAATTAAGATGAAGAAAATTGCTAATAGTTGACTTACTGTAGCAGAAGAATGTTTATTCCAGTGAAAGTTATATGTAGTGCGCCTCATTATAAAAAATGAATTTTGATTGGTGGAATGAACTGTGTTGCAATTTCGTCGCTGAGTTCTTTTCGGCTCAAAGTATTGCGGAGTAACTCGGCAGGAATGAATGCGAAGTGAAGCGCAAGTGAAAAACACTTGCGCCAGCGGGTAAACTCGCCAGCGGGTAAACTCTCCGCCGCTGTCAGGTTTCCTGACCGACAGCTAAAATAGTTTAGCTTCATTTTATTTTTTGGGCGATGAGATGAGGTGGAAGTTCTTAACTCATGTTAGAGAATAAATGGAGTTGTCGGTTAAACGGCTTGTCGGTCAGGAGACCTGACAAGGGCAGAGCTTTACCAACAAGGGCGTAGATGCCGCAGAGTCCCTCGCACGGCTCAAGGCAAGACGGAGGAGACTCTGCGGGGGCGGAAAATAGTTTAGCTTCATTTTATTTTTTGAGCGATGAGATGAGGTGGAAGTTCTTAACTCATGTTAGAGAATAAATGGAGTTGCCGGTTAAACGGCTTGTCGGTCAGGAGACCTGACAAGGCAGAGCTTTACCAACAAGGGCGTAGATGAAAAAGAGCCAACCCCCCGCCCGCATCCATAACAAAACAATAATTTACTTGACGTTGTCTGTTCATAGTATTAGATTTACTCATGCAATAGGCAAATTTATGAACGAACAGTGTTACAGTAATACCGCCGAGTCCTGCGCACCCGCACAAGGCACGGCAGCAGTGACTCGGCGTGGACGGAAGTTAATTCTTCAAAAGCCATGAAAAAAGTCCTCTTAATAATATTTCTTAATTCAATTTCCCTCTACTCAAGGTCTCAGTATTTTATTCCGGTATTTGACAATAAGCTGTCAAAAGCAAATGCATGCAACGCCTTGTTTGCAGATACAGTTCATAACCTGCTGTATGCTTCAACTTATTTTTATAGAGCACTTCCGAAAGAGCTGGATACCTCCTGGCTTTATGCTTATCGAGATGGAAAACTAACACAAGTGGGACCAACAGAATCATTTTGGGATTATGGAATCGGTACTTGTCTTTCTTCAGGGGAGTGTGTCATAATGAAAGGATATAATTCAGATTGGGCATTTTACACCCTAGATAGTTTCAGCATTTCACACTGTTATAAAAGCGTCTGTGGCGAGGGTTTGGTTTACTGTTTAAAGTCAGTACATGATACTATTTACGCTGGAGGAGCTTTTGGTGAATTTCAGAATACAAATAGCTATCAGATTGGTGGTATTGATACATTAGGCAATGCTTTTCCTTTGGGAATTGGTGTTACTTCTGTGGGGACTAGTATAAGAGCATTGGAATTTTTTAAGGGTGAGCTATATTCTGGTGGTGGTTTTCATAAAATAGATACTATTAAAGTAAGCGGTTTAGCAAAATGGAATTGCTTTTCTTGGAATTCATTAGGTTCGGAATTAACCGGAGCTGCTTTTGTAAATGTTTTAAAAGAATATAAATACAACCTGTATGTTGGTGGCGATTTTGACTCTGCTGGAGAGGTTAAAGGAAATAGTTTTGCAAGATGGACAGGTAACAAGTGGGAAAATATTCCTGAATTTGATAGTATTATAATAATTAACTTTAACGCTTTAGAAGTCTACCATAATAAGTTGTATTTATTAGGAAGATTTAGGACTAAAAGTTTTTCTTATGCAACAGGATTATTTCAATATGATGAAAATTTTTTAACTCATTTTATATTGAGTGACAAATTAGCCTCAATTAGTCTTACTTCATTAGAAGTATTCAATGATACATTATTCATTTCGGGGAGTTTTGATTCAGTGGGGTATATACCTGCAAAAAAAATAGTAAAATTTGTAGATGGCACCTTCTCCTCTTACGCACCCGTAGCAACCAGGTGGTGGCATAATAGCTCTGCAGAGGGGCAGCAGCAACCCAATAGCTGTTACAAATACTATGAGGTAGCAAGAGATACCTTTGTCATGAACACCCCACCCACCAGCGGCTACAACTGCCGCAAAATAATAGCAGAGCAATACCTGCCTGATAAAACTCATACAGCATTACAACCCTTGTATGTATTCGGAGATACCAACCGCATTATGTACTACAACAATTACCAGAAAAGATTTGTAGAGGGGTATAAGTTTAATGTGAAGGTTGGTGACACGCTCACTTACTACACACCACAGCCGCAAAGTGCAAGCGATACCACCTTTAGAGTGATAGTTGATAGCATTACTACGCTCATCTTACAAACAGAAAACCTAAAAAGAATCTATACTACTCCTTTGGATGGATGGAGCTTTGGTAATGATGGCTATGCACAACTGATAGGAGGTTTGGCTTCCATGCTGCCGCAGCCGGTAAGTTATTTTAATAATGAAGGACCGCTTTTGTGTTATCAGGATACGAGCTTGTACTATAAATATTTTACGGGAGGAGTCACCTGCGATTTTCCTGTGAGTGCTGTAATGAAGAAGAAAGAAAGTAAGATTACAATAAGCCCCAACCCGGCAATGGATAAATTGCAGATTACAAATGACAAATTACAAATTGGAGATGAAATAACTGTAACAGATTTGTTAGGGCAAACAGTGATACGCACTACGCAGAATGCTGTACGCACTACTCAAATAGATGTAAGCGGGCTTCCCTCCGGCATGTACCTGCTGAAGGCAAGAACAAAAGACGGATGGGTAATCAACAAATTCATAAAACAGTGAGAGATGGATGAGCAGTGTTACAGTAATTCCGCCGAGTCCTTCGCACACGCACAAGGCACGGCAGCAGTGATTCGGCGTGGACGGAAATACCAATCGGATTGTGACTGATATAAATCATTACATCAATATAAATTCTTATCAATACTTTTGATGCGTGAAAAATATTCTTGTACGACTTACGGGTTTGTTCCTTGTGTTTGCAGTCTTACTGAATACACTGGCGAATCTGACTGTTGTTCTGAATTACGAGGTGAATAAAGAATATATTATCTCCCATTTCTGTATTAACAAATCAAAACCAAAACTTCACTGTAACGGAAAGTGTTACATGATGCGAAAAATGAAGCAACAGGAAGAAAAGGAGAAGTCGCCGGTAAGTAATAGTGTTGCCGAGAAAATACAGTTACAACTCTTCTTTGAAAAGGATTATTCATTTGAATTCCTTTCACAGGAAGCCATTACCTATTCACCCATCTATCAATCAGATTTTATTTCAAATCATTACCGCAATTCCATTTTCCATCCGCCCACAGTATAGTGTTACAGTTTACGGAACTACAATTCTGTAGCTCCGGGTTTCCATTAATGATTTATTAGTGGCTGATTTTTTACACTATAATTTTTTCAGTTATGAAATTTTATTTCAAACCCGTTTTGGGTTTACTCATACTGTTGTCCAGTATTGAATTTTCATTCGCATCGAAGCGTGACAGCATTTTGTGTAGCTGTAACAGAGATGACTACAGCCCGGCAGGTGTAATGGTAGGAATGAGACATTTGAAAGGGATGTGGATGTTCTCCTACAACTACATGAATATGCAAATGCAAAACAACATCTCCGGAACTTCTAAGGTAACCGATGAAACCATTCTGAACAATTACCTGATGTCGCCTGTCTCTATGAAGATGGATATGCACATGCTGATGGGAATGTATGGCTTATCGGACCGGATTACGCTGATGGCTATGCTCAACTATAATTCATTTGACATGAAGATGAATATGTTGTCGGCTTCTCATTCGCACACACCCGCAGGTGGACATAATCACTCCGCTGCACCCAGTACAGAGGGCTTGAATTTAATGGAGATGGAGAGTAAAGCTTCGGGTATTGGTGATGCACAACTCTATGCATTGTGGTCATTCTTTGTTCGCAGAGGAACGATACTTATGGCAAGTGGCGGCATAAACATTCCTGTAGGAAGTATCCGTCAAAAAGGCGTTGCAGATGATATGATGTATCCCAATATGCGGCTGCCGTATATGATGCAAAATGGTTCCGGCACAGTTGATTTTTATCCAGGTGTTACACTTCTTCAACGGGCAAAAAACTTCGAAGGTAGTGTACAGGCAACAGGAACAGTGCGAACCTATAACAATGCAAACGGTTACCGGCTCGGCAATAAACTGATGCTAAATACATGGGGAGCTTATCAGTTCTTAGGTTCACTTTCCCCATCTCTCAGAGTGGATGCCACCTTCACGGAAACAATTCATGGTGAAGATAATCAACTGTACAGAGTGATGGAACCGGGCGCTACACCTGAAAATTATGGTGGAACATTAGTCAACGGGTATGTCGGATTAAGCTACTACTTTAAAAAAGGCGCTGTTGTTAGGAACAGTCGTGTATTAGTAGAATACGGACTACCTCTCTATCAACATCTTAATGGAATACAACAGCCGCAACAGAGCGTGTTGAACGCTGCCTGGCGGTATGCTTTTTAATTTTTTAAACTTTTTCAAACACAATTAATCATGAACAACTTTAATTATAAAAATCTCTCATTAATCATTTGGTTTATTCTATCTGTTACAGTTTTTATCTCATGTAAGAAAGAAAAAAAAGATACTCCTGCTCCAAAAAGTGAATCCGGAACTCTCTATTTTCATATTCATACAATGGCAGACACCAGTGAAGTAAAAAATTACGGCGAAGAATATATCCTTGTGGACAAAGGGCGAAGAATTACTATTGATATGGCACAGATGTATATTTCAAACATTGAATTGGTAAAACTGGATGGCTCCACAGTGCCTGTTACAGGAAAAATACTTTTTGCAAAACACGGCACAAAGGAATATCAGATAGGATCAGTGCCTGCCGGTAATTATAAATCAGTAAGGTTTTATGTTGGATTAGATTCAGCAACCAACTCTGTTAATCCTTCTTCAACTGATAACATACTTAACCAATCATCAATGTGGTTTGGAGCAACTCCACAGCCGGAAGGGTTTGTGTATATCAATTTCAGCGGCACCATTGACACCTCAAGCGCTCCAAATGCCTCAAATGCCATGATACCCTTTAATTACAAACTGGGAACGTCCACTGCATTCACTCGCATCTCCATGCCGGACAAGAATTTTACTGTAACACCCGGACAGGATCAGTACATTCATCTGGGAGCGGATTATGCCATGCTTTTTATGGGTGTAAAGGTGAACAAAGCAGCCAACCTGAACATTACAACCCCATCAGCCAATAACACCATGCTGGGTAAGATGATGGGAAATATGAGCCACATGATGTTTGTTTATGAATAGGTAGTAATAAAAAGATGTGTAACAGGCAGAAAATATCTGCTGTCTGTTACACATTTATATTAAGGAAAATTATTCCTCTGTAACACTAATGTCGTCGGGTACAATAAACGCCGAATCAAAATCTTTTAAAACAACCTGAAGAAACTGATTTGCATTTATTCTCATCTGAAAATCGCCTACACGAAGTTTAAAGTAAGGTTGCTGGTAAAGAAAATATGCTTTTGTATCAGGATAAAGCTGTTCAAAAAGCGCTTTCTGCTCAAGAACCTCTTTCCTGTTTGTGCTGCTGATAATCTGTACGCGGAAGCCGGATATTGATTTCTTCTGTTCGTTATTGAGTGTGTTTTGCTCTATCAGAAATTTAATCAATGAGTCCTGAACAATCACTACATTTTTATTGGGTAATGTGTCTGTTACAGTTTGTGCAACAGATAAACCTGAGCAACTCAGATTTAGCATGAACAGTATTAAAAAAGTGTTTTTCATCTTACACAATTTTAACACCTGACGAAGTGCCGATTCTGTCCGCGCCGGCTTCAATCATCTTCAAAGCTGTTTCACGGTCGCGCACTCCTCCGGATGCTTTTACTTTCATTTTCTTTGATATAGAGGCACGAATCAGTTTCACTGCTTCCAAAGTGGCTCCTCCTCCGGTAAAACCCGTAGAAGTTTTAACAAAATCTGCTCCTGCGTTTCGCGCCAAATCACAACTTTTTTTTATTTCTTCTTTGGTAAGTAATGAAATCTCAATGATTACTTTAACTATCTTATCGTGCTGATGCGCAATGGTTGCCACACTCTGCATATCATCCAACACATATTTGTAATTTTTTTCTTTCAGCGCCGCTATGTTCATCACCATATCTATCTCATCTGCACCGTCGCTGATGGCGCGCTTTGCTTCTTCCACTTTTGCAGATGTACAGGTATAGCCGAGCGGAAAACCGACAACTGTTGCAACTTTTACATTGCTCTTCTTTAAAAAATCTGCTGCTTTCTTTACAAAATATGGAGGTATGCATACTGCCGCAAACTCATATTCTTTTGCTTCGTCGCACAACTTTTCTATTTCTGATAGCTTAGTGTCAGGGCGAAGAATTGTGTGATCAATTCTTGAAGCTATATTCTTATCAAATTCTTTTGCCATAGTTCTTAATTGTACAAATATAATACTGAAAAAAACATTAATAAATTCATTACCGGAAATCCGCTCTGATTCCTGAGATTATTGCAATAAAAAGTAATCTGCTTTAGTATTTCTCAATCCCAACAACTTCATTCATCTTTGCGCCGCAAAATTTATTTTACTATATGAGTAAATCTTCCATTACGGTAGTCGGTACAGTTGCATTTGATGCAATAGAAACTCCATTTGGCAAAACTGATAAAATTATTGGTGGCGCTGCTACTTATATTTCGCTGACTGCATCATATTTTACCAAACAAGTTAACTTAATCTCAGTGGTTGGCGGTGATTTTCCAAAGCAACAGATTTTTATGTTGAATGAAAGAGGGGTTAAGACAGAAGGGCTGCAAATAAGAGAAAATGAAAAATCATTTTTCTGGGCGGGTAAATACCATCTGGATATGAATACGCGCGATACGCTTGCTACAGAACTGAATGTGCTGGCAGATTTTGATCCTATAATTCCGGATTCTTATCAGGGAAGCGAATATCTGATGTTGGGAAACCTTACACCCGCAGTACAAATGAAGGTGTTGGAAAGAATGAAGAAGCGTCCTCGTCTTGTAGTGATGGACACTATGAATTTCTGGATGTCAAATGCTCCTAAAGAATTAATGGAAGTAATTGCTAAAATTGATGTGCTGACTATTAATGATGCTGAAGCCCGGGAGTTGTCCAACGAGTATTCATTAGTAAAAGCAGCTCATAAAATCTTAACTATGGGTCCCCGCTATCTTATTATTAAGAAAGGAGAACATGGTGCGCTGCTATTTCATGAGAAGAATGTGTTTTTTGCACCTGCTCTTCCGCTTGAAGATGTCTTTGACCCGACAGGCGCAGGGGACAGTTTTGCAGGTGGATTTATCGGTTACCTGGCTCAAACAGATGATATTTCATTTGATAACATGAAGCGTGCAATTATTTATGGCTCTGCTATGGCATCTTTTTGTGTGGAGAAATTCGGAACAGAGCGACTTATTTCACTCACACATGAAGATATTGAAGACCGGCTTCAGGAATTTGTGAATCTGGTTCAGTTTGATATTTCGCTGGTAGATTAATCTCTGCTGTTACTCTGTCTTCACTAATTTCTTTACTGTAACAGTTCCATAACTGTTCATAAATTTTGCTAAGTAAATTCCCGCTGTCCATTTCCCGCCGAGAGTTTCTTGTTTCTGAACACCCTTCCTTTCTTCTATAATTCTTCCCTGTAAATCCATTACCTGAATCTGAAAAAATGTATTGTTGTCCGGGATAAATGTGAATGTTCCGTTACTTGGATTGGGAAAAACAGAGACTTCCTCATTTGAGATATTTTCTTTCCGTGTACAGGACTGTACCTGAATTATTGTAGCCGGTGATGTCTTTGTGCAACCATTAGTGCCTGTTACAATTACTCTTGTTCTGCCCGGTCTTCTGGCTCTGTAAGTACTGTTTGTTGCGCCGGCTATAGGGTTGTTATATCTTGTCCATTGATAAGTAAGTCCTACGCCTGAATTTGCTTTGAGCAAAATAAAACTTCCTGAACAAACCGTTTGAATACCATCAGGTGTTACAGTTGCTTCCGGGCGATTTTTGACCCTTACCTTAATGTTATTACTGCTGATATCACATGTCTTAACATGATAAGCGCCGTTTGTAGATGCAAGATATGTGTTAGAAGTAGCTCCGTTAATAACTACATTGTCTTTATACCACTGAAGAGGAGCACCTGAAGGAGATGCCGTTAACAACACGTTTCCGGGACGGCAAAAAGTAGTTGGTCCATTTGCCACAATGGAAGGAGTGGTAACGCTGCGTGAAAGTTTGAAGATGCTGCCATTGGCTGTATAACCGCCATTCATAGCGTAAATGGCTCCTTCCGGTCCTACCATCAGTGTAGTTAAGCCGCCGCTCGGTGCAATGTCTGCTATTAAAGTGTTACTGGTAACTGTATTAAACGCAGGAGCATTTCCCAATACACAATCAAATAATTCTCCTTTCTTGTTGCTTCCAATCAGTAAATGGTTTTTGTATTCAGGAAACATACAGGCATCATAAAAAACAATTCCTGTAACAGCAGGAATGGGTTCAAACACAGTAAGCGGATTGATGTAAGCCGGATTGTTGCATAGTGTATTCGAGTTCGTTTGCTTATCTCCTTCACAAAAATACCATCCGTAGTTGCCGCCACGGGTACCTAAGTTACACTCATCACGGACACTGGCTCCGTTTTCTGAAATATAAAGAGAGTCATTAGTACCAAAAGTAAAATCAAAAGGATTGCGGTGACCGTATTCCCAGATACGATCGTCTTTCCCTGTGGCAGGGTTTCCGTCATCGTAAAATGGGTTGTCGGAAGGAATACTACCGTCTTTATTAATGCGAAGTATTTTACCAAATGGGTTGGTTGTAACAGTTGCATTTGCGGGTGTACCCAACTCTCCGATTGCGATATATAATTTATTGTCAGAAGGTCTGAAACGGATATTGCCCGCCACATGATTACCCGGTATGGTATTGGAAACCGGAATGTTCATAATAATGGTTGGATTGGTTCCTGTATTGTTATTGTCTGTAAACCGGATAATGCGGATTGCCTGATTACCACTGCTGTTGTTAGGATAACGGTGATTGTAGTAAACATACACATAGTGATTGCTGTTGTATTCCGGGTCAAAACATATTCCAATAACTCCTTGTTCGCCGGTTGTTACAGTTGAATCAGCAAGATTGTAAAAAGTTCCTATCGGAGTTCCATTCAGGTTATAGACCAGAATCTGTCCGGGTTTAATCGTTACAAAGATGCGGTAGTCATTCGGTGCAAAATTAAAAGCTACCGGTTGGCTAAGTCCTGTGATAAGTGTTGATTGGGTAAATGGAAGTTGTGCGTTTACACTAAATGCAGCAATAGAAATAAGCAGTGAAATAATTATCTTTTTCATAAAAAATGGTTTGGAGTTATAAAGTTATATTTTCAGAATCATATTTTAAACTAAGGTGAAAAGAGTTACGAAATACAATACAAAAAATATTTAATATATGCTGCCTATCTCACCAACACTCCTATTACTTTCATTCTTTCAAAAACTTTCTCGGTGTGTGGCGCCATTTCCAGTTCAGAAGTTAAATCCTGTCCCGCCCAATGTTCATAGTGATGACCGTTTCTCCAAAGGCGGCTATCTGTTACATCATATATCAATCCCTTATATGCCACCCATATTTCCGGCTTATCCTGTCCATTACGAAGGGCAATCTGCGATAGTGTGAAAGACGGAAGATTATTCATTGCGGGTGAAGATATGTTAAAATGGATTTTACCCTTCTTTTTATGCTTACTGAACAGTCGTCACAGGCATTGTTAGTAACCTTTGTTTTAATCTTATAATATTTATCGTTTTATCCCGTAATAATTTTTAAAATTTGCGACAATTAATAATTAATCTTTCTTCCTGACACAATGGGGCTTTTTAATTTTCTCACTAAGGAAATAGCTATTGACCTTGGCACTGCAAACACTGTCATTATCCATAATGATAAAGTTGTGGTTGATGAGCCATCTATTGTAGCTATCAATCGTATTACAGGTAAAGTAGTTGCTGTAGGAAAGAAGGCAATGCAGATGCACGAGAAAACGCATGAAACACTGAAGACAATTCGTCCTCTGCGTGATGGTGTGATTGCAGATTTCAATGCTGCGGAAATTATGATTCGGGAAATGATTAAGATGATTCACCCGAAAGGATTTTTATTTACTCCTTCCTGGAAAATGGTGATTTGCATTCCGAGCAGCATTACCGAAGTGGAAAAGCGTGCAGTAAAAGACAGCGCTGAACAAGCAGGAGGTCGTGAAGTATATCTGATACATGAACCTATGGCGGCAGCGCTTGGAATCGGTATTGATGTGGAAGAGCCGATAGGCAATATGATTATTGATATTGGCGGAGGCACAACAGGAATTTCGGTAATTGCTCTTGCAGGAATTGTCTGCGACCAGAGCATTCGCGTGGCAGGTGATGAGTTCACGGCAGATATTGTTGACTATGTTCGTCGTCAGCACAATATGTTAATCGGTGAGCGAACTGCTGAAGCAATAAAAATAAATGTCGGCGCTGCTATCACTGAGTTGGATGATGCACCTGATGATTTCCCTGTAAACGGTCGTGACCTGATGACAGGAATTCCGAAACAAATTACCGTTTCCTATTCTGAGATTGCTCATGCGCTTGATAAATCCATTTCAAAAATTGAAGAAGCGGTATTGAAAGCATTGGAGACTACTCCTCCTGAATTAGCTTCTGATATTCACAGCACAGGGTTGCATTTGACGGGTGGCGGCGCTTTGCTTCGCGGATTGGACAAACGCCTTTCAGCAAAAACTAAATTGAATGTAAGCGTGGCAGATGATCCACTTCGTGCAGTGGTGCGTGGAACCGGTATCGCACTAAAAAATCCCGGGCGCTATCCCTTCCTGATGGTTTAAAAGTGAGCATTCTGTACTATCATCGCAAGCAAAGCGAATTCATCTCATCACTTTCCTAAACAGATTCCTCACTGCGCTCTGAATGATAATTATAACCAATGCGTAATCTTTTATCTTTTTTACTCAGACATAACGCATTTATTCTGTTTCTTTTTTTAGAATCCGTCAGTGTAATTCTAATTATTCAGAATAATAATTATCATCAGTCTGCCTTCATTAATTCATCCAATGAGATAGCCGGAAAAACTTTTTCCGTTTACAGTGGATTGATGGAGTATTTACAACTGAAGCAAGAGAATGAACGGCTGGCAAATGAAAATGCTGAATTAAGAAATCAATTACGAAGCTCTTTTTACAATACCACTTTTCAACAAGTGAATGTTACAGACAGCGCTTTCAAACAAATGTACAGTTATATTCCTGCTAAAGTCGTGAACATCACTACCAACAAAATCAATAATTACATAACGATAGACAAAGGTTCGCTTGCCGGAGTAAAAATAAAAATGGCTGTAATCGGCTCTAATGGAATTGTGGGTATTGTTAAGGATGTTTCTGAAAACTTTTCTTCTGTAATTCCTCTGTTACATAAAGATTTCCGCATCAGCGCACGGGTGGGTGCAGGAGGAAATCTTGGATCATTGAGTTGGAACGGGAAGAGTCCTGAGTTTGCACAGTTAGATGAAATACCTAAGCAGATAAAAATTACCCTTGGAGATAAGGTTTTTACCAGCGGATCATCACTGAAGTTTCCGGAAAATATTCTTATCGGTACGATTGCAAATTTCAGTTCAAAAACAACTGATAACTTTTATGATATACAAGTGAAGCTTTCTACTGACTTTCGAAGTTTATCGTATGTATATGTAGTAAACAACCTGATGAAAGACGAACTGGAAAAATTAGAAAAAAGCAATAAGGAATGATGTTCAATATTTTTTCTCAGCTTATTCGTTTTCTCCTGCTGGTATTCGTGCAGGTGCTGATATTGAACAATCTGCAATTGAATGGTGTCTTCAATCCATACATTTACCCACTTTTTATTTTACTGTTACCGATTAACACTCCTTACTGGCTGCTGCTGTTACTCGGTTTTGCAACAGGCATTACAATAGACTTGTTCAGTAACACAATGGGAATGCACGCTGCTGCTACTACACTCCTTGCCTTTATGCGCCCGCAGGTACTCCATCTTATTCAGCCCAGTGGCGGCTATCAGCCTGAAGACAAACCCACTCTTGGTTATATGGGTTTCCGCTGGTTTATCACTTACATTTCACTGCTCATCATTGTTCACCACTTGTGTTTTTTCTTTCTGGAAACACTCGGATTCTCTCAAATCATTTTTATTCTGACAAAAATTATCATCAGCACATTGCTATCTATTTCACTTATTGTAGTTTCGGAGTATTTATTCATGAGAAGAAAATTGAAATAGCCGGTAATGGATTTATTATCGTCAAGGAGAAAGGTTATTGCTGCTGTCTTTATTATTATCTGCAGCATTTTTGTTGTCCGCTTGCTGTATCTTCAGGTATTAGACAAGAGAAATAAACAATTAGCTAATAACAATGTACTTCGACCTGTAACACTTTATCCTGCTCGTGGATTAATCTATGACAGAAAAGGTAGATTAATTCTTTATAATCAGGCAGAATATGACTTACTGGTAACACCCGGACAGGTGAAACAGATGGATACTGCAGCGCTCTGTAACACTTTAGGAATTGACATTAATCTTTTTAAGAGTGAGTTTGACCGGCTCTATAAATATTCCAGATACAAGCCATCGGTAATTGTACCACACATCCAACCGGATTTGTATGCTCGATTACAGGAAGACTTATTCATGTATCCGGGATTTTTTACCCAGGTACACACGGTGCGTACTTATCCTTATCCTGCAGCAGCTCATGTGTTGGGCTATATTTCCGAAGTAACACCTTCTCAGATTGAAAAGAGCGATGGCGATTATCAGAAAGGCGATTATATCGGAACCAGTGGATTAGAATTGTATTATGAAAAACAATTGCGAGGTACAAAGGGGAAACAGGTAATGTTAGTGGATGTACATAACCGGTTACAAGGCAGTTTTAGTAATGGTGAATTTGATACACTGGCAACCCCCGGAAAAAATATGTACACCACTATTGATATTGAATTACAACAATATGGTGAGAAACTGATGTCAGGAAAAATAGGAAGCATCGTAGCCATTGAACCGGCTACCGGCGAAATTCTTGCCATGGTGAGCAGCCCTTCCTATGATCCGCGGTTACTTACCGGTCGCGATAGAGGTAAAAATTTTAAATCACTGCTGGCTGATTCTTTAAAGCCACTATTTGTTCGCCCTTTAAAAGCCGCATATCCTCCCGGCTCTATTTACAAACCTCTACTGGGACTAATCGGGTTAGAAGAAGGCGTTATTAATCCGAATGAGCCATACAACTGCCTTGGCGCTTACTATGTGGGAGGTCTTCGTGTAGGATGTCATCACAGTGGATTAGTCAGTAATATTCAGCAAGCCGTAGAGCATTCCTGTAATGCTTACTTCTGTTACAATTTCAGAAAAGTTATTGATAACCGCGAATATCATTCGGTTGCAAAGGGACTCAACACATGGAAAGATTACCTGAACCAAATGGGATTAGGAGTAAAACCGGATATTGATTTACCCGGTGCCGGCTACGGATTTGTGCCGGGGTCAGAATATTATAATAAAATCTACGGTAAAGGTTCATGGAATTCTGTTACAGTTATTTCACTCAGTATTGGTCAGGGAGAAATAGGTGAAACGCCGTTGCAAATGGCAAATGCCATGGCATTAATTGCGAACAGAGGATTTTATTATTCACCACATCTTATCCGAAAAATTGATGGTGATTCAACAGATACTAAGAAATTCAGTATCCGGCATGATGTAAAAATCCAAAAAAACTGGTTTGATCTGATAGCACAAAGTATGCACGATGTAGTGGAAGGAGGTACAGGCAGAGTAGCACAGATTCCGGGTGTTACAGTTGGCGGAAAAACCGGAACCGCACAAAATCCACATGGTAAAGATCATTCTCTGTTTATTGCATTTGCACCGGTTGATACACCTAAAATTGCCATTGCTGTTATAGTAGAGAATGCAGGATTCGGCGCTACCTATGGGGCGCCTATTGCCAGTTTGATGATGGAGAAATACCTGAACGATACCATAGCAAAATCACGACTGCCGCTTCAGCAGCGAATGTTTGATGCAGATTTGATTCACCCCAGAAATGTAACTTCTGTTAACCATTCACAATGATTATCACTACTCAGGACCGGCGGCAAACTTCTAACAATCTGGACTGGATAACCATCCTGTTGTATGCAGCGCTGATGTCTGTGGGCTGGATAGCTGTGTTTGCCTCCAGTTACGACGACTCCACTAAGAATTTCTTTGATACTCACCATATCTATATCCGCCAGTTAATCTGGATTGGAACATCTATAGTTCTTGCACTCTTCATTGTTGTTATTGACAATAAATTTTACACTGCATTTGCTTATTTTATTTACGGAGCTATCATGCTTTTACTTATTGCTGTTTTCTTTTTCGGACATGAAGTAAAGGGAAATAAAAACTGGTTTGAAATCGGTTCATTTCAGATCCAACCGTCGGAGTTTGCAAAGTTTGCAGTCAACCTCGCTCTTGCAAAGTTTCTGAGCAATCCCAATCAGAACATGAAAACACTGCGTACCCGGCTAACAGCGCTTGCCATTATTTTTATTCCTGCCACCATGATTCAGTTGCAGGGTGATACCGGATCTACTCTTGTCTTTCTCTGCTTCTTTCTGGTATTGTACCGCTTCGGCTTGCCTGGGGAGTTTTTACTTCTTGGTGTCTTTGTTCTTGCTCTTTCTGTATTTGCTCTCCTTTTTAATAAAATAATATTAACTGTAACACTTATTGCCATTGCCGCACTCGCTTTATACACAGCACGCAGAACGAGAAAAAATATTTTACTCATCAGCGCTTTGTTAATTGCTTCTGTTGCCTATGTCTTTGTAACAGATTATGCATTTAACAAAATTCTGAAACCACATCAGCAGCAACGAATACAGGTAATGCTCGGCATGAATGTGAATGTGAAAGATGCCGACTACAATGTCCGTCAAAGTAAAATTGCCATCGGCTCAGGTGGATTTCTGGGAAAAGGTCCTCTGCATGGCACACTTACCAAATACAACTTTGTACCGGAACAACATACAGACTTTATCTTCTGCACTATTGGAGAAGAATATGGTTTCTTAGGAAGCACTGTGTTAATTCTGATTTATCTCGGATTGCTGTTACGGATTCTGATGATTGCCGAACGGCAACGTTCTGTATTTTCCCGGGCTTATGCCTATGGCGTTGCTTCCATCATCTTTTTTCATGTGATGATAAATATCGGCATGACTATCGGATTAGCCCCCGTAATTGGAATTCCTTTGCCCTTTATCAGCTATGGCGGCTCATCGCTCTGGTCATTCACCATTTTACTTTTTATTCTTATTAAATTAGATGCGGACAGATTATCTGTTCTACGATAATATGCAAATCAATACATTGAAAAGCTGCTTTCCTCTTTCTGAAAATACTTACTCTGTTGATACCTCAAAAAAATTCATTCCTTTTGACAGAGCTAAAGACAATGTCCGTGACCGTCCTGCATCGCTCATCGTAGATATTTGTCCTTTTCTTATAAAAACTTCTTCTGATCTGATAGTGGTTGACACAGGATTAGGATATCAACTGGCTAACAGAGAATACCACATTCACCACAATATTCAACAGTGCGGCTTTCATCCGGAAGAAGTTACAATTGTTTTATTAAGTCATTTGCATAAAGACCATTTAGGTGGAGCTGTTTATAAAGATGAAAACGGTTTTCATCTGATGTTTACAAAGGCAAATTACTTTGTGCAGGAAGGTGAACTGAAGAATTCACTCGGGAAAAATTCTTCCTCTTATGAAGCTGAGAAAATAAAATTTCTGTCACAACAACCGCAACTGATATTACTGAACGGAGATGGAAACATCAATGCTTCCATTCAATATAAAATCAGTGGCGGACATACTGAATTTCATCAGGTATTTTGGATTGATACGGGAAGTGATAAATATTTTTATGGCGGAGATGTACTTCCGCAAGGCTCTCAGTTGAAAAGAAGATTCATTGCGAAATATGATTTCGACGGAAAAGAGTCAGAAGAACTCAGAAGAGAATATGGTCACAAGGCAGCAACGGAAGGATGGATTTGCCTTTTCTTTCACTCTTCCGAAATACCTATGGCAAGAGTAAAAGAAACTGACGATAACAGGTTTAATCTGGAAAAGGTGTAACAGTGTAATAATCTCAATAACTTCTGTTTCTGTAACAGATGAAAGATATAGCCTCTACTCTTTGAAAGGTTATAGAAATTATTTTACTAAAATCTTCTGTCCTGAAATATTCATACCTGACGGAGCTTTCATAAAATATACTCCTGCGGGCGGATAATTATTGATATCTATAAATAAATCACCGGATGAATCCGTATAGGAAACAGGAAATTGTTTTACTGTTTGTCCGAGTGTGTTAATCATGCGAACAAAATTATTCCGGTTAGTATCTGATTGATTGCTGGAAAGAATAGTATTGCTTGTTTTCTTTGATGGACTCTTTCTGTTAATCATGACCTGATTTAAACCCAACTGAAGATAGGATTCTGTTGAAAAATATTGTGAAGGTGAAAAAGCCGAACCCGTTTCTGAAGTAGCGCTGCAATAGCTGCTAACTTGCCACTCGTACTCGGTGTATGGTTGAAGTTCATTCAGCGTGAGCGAAGTATAATCGGTAAAGTAGGTTTTCCATACCTCCTCATCCACGGCTTTAATGCGTACTGCATATTTATCTATGTTATTTCCATAACTCCAGTTCAATGTGGCGCTGGTTAGTCCTGAGTAATGAATAGTATAATCATCGGGCAGTTCACAATTACTGAAGGTTGTAAATTTTTCTCCTGCTACAAACGCGTCATTTTTTCCTCCCACAATCCTAACTTCCCATTCGTAAGTGGTTGCCGGTTTCAGGTTGGTAAACCTGCGACTGGTGGAAGGAGCTGTTACAGTATTGTAAATCCAAAAACTACTGTTGACTTCGCGTCTCCTGACTTCATACGATTTATCGCTGAGTGAACCTTCCCATGCAACTTTTACCTGAGATGAACTGATTACTTCCGATTTTAATCCGGAAAGAGAAGTACTGTTTTGGGCAGAAGAAAAGCTAAATGTAAAAAAAGTAAATACAGTCGCTATAGCTGCTGAATGACCTAAGAATTTTGTAGAAATGTCCATTGTCATTTTTTTAGTGGACATCCTCTTACTTAAAATTCAAAAATAAGTTTTGAAAATGGTCGTATTTCTTTTAATCCTTGTTTTCAGCAATAAAAGAAACGGTTATTAGGATAAACACTGTTAAGATTTAACTGGAAGAAATTAACGAACTCATTGCCCATTTCATAAGAAATTATATTATTACCACTTTCAACCTCAACCGTTCCAAAAAATAAAATGTTTTCAACACCATTCTTCAACTCAACTAAGTTCTTATATTTTAGTAGTTGTTGTGATACAAGCTAAGAGCTATACTTCACAATTCAACAACCAGTATAAGAAGTGTATTTTTTTGTAGGTGAGCATTTAGTTTCCGCTTCTTCTGTTCTTATATGTTTGTGTAATCATGCTGCGATAAGTTCTGTAAATAAACTTTGCATCTTCTTCTGAAAGATTTTCATCGCCTTTTACTTCGCTTTCATTTTCATACATCATTGAACACATCAATGCCAAACTAAACGCTGCTTTCTTTTCTTCTAAAGTAAATGGAGCTATTCGGGCTGTTACAAAATTGTTGTAAGCGGTTGCAATACAACGCCAAATTGTTATTTCTTTTTCGTAAGAAACATCACGCCTGAAATTTTCTTCAAACTTTTCAAAAGTGCCTCCTTCAACTTCAGCAATCAGTTTGTAAATAGAAACCGCTTCATTATACCATTGTTCCGAAAGTTTATCGTGCTGAATGGGTCCGGGGTTCAGTTCGTCAGCATTTACGATTTTATATTCACTCATGATTTTAGTTTATAGCATTATCGTATTCATTTCATTTTGCCATTCATCTTCAAACACAACCTGAAATTCAAAATCGTGGTCGGGGAATTCGTCAAACAGTTCTTTCCATGCTTTTTTAGCTCCTAACTCATTGCAAAGTGAAAATACATTTTTCTTGTAGCGAGTGTCGTCATTCTCTTTCAGGTGAACGCCTTTTGTTTCCAAAACATAAACGGTATCGTAGTCGTCCTTCTTTGTCTTGCTTGATTTTGCAGCAATGAAGTCAGGGTAAATTTTATTTCGCTGCCAACCTTGAATGTGAAAATCTTTTCTCACTCGGTTGCGATACCACCAAAGTAACTGCTCTTGTTCATCCAAATAAATGGCTACTGTTTTTTCTGTGTCGTTCAAATCTTCTTCGGGAACATAGTCAAACAAAGATTGCTGAATGGGTGAGTTGTCGGAACGCACCAACTGGCGATTGCTTTTCACTTTGATATGTGTCGGCAGTAAATGATGACCTTCTTCTTTCAGCAAAAAGAAACAAAGTTTTTTCTTGTCCAACAATTTTTTGAAAACATCTTCTGCCAAGCGGTTCTTCTCTTTCTCCAAAATCTTTTTCAGTTCTTCAATCACAAAAACAAAATTGGCAGCAATTATTTCTCTGCTGTATTTTTTTGAAAGTTGTTTGATGGCTGTGTGTCCTAACTCAAAAGCAACCCAGGGATTGGGAACAACATCACTCAACTGTCTTGCTAAAAATGCTTCATCCAATTCTAATGTTCCTTTTGTTTCCAACCTTCCTGTTTCTTCCAACAATTCTTTTTCTTCTTTGCTCAAACCCAAAGTCAATTCTTGTTCTTTGCTTTGCTTGTCGCTTAAAGTTCGGTCTGCAATTTCACTCACATCAATTTTGCTCCACTCAATGCCGTTCAAAATATCTGCTTCAAAAATTATATCTCTCCAACTTTCTTTTTCCTGTATCACAAATTTTGGCAGATAAATTTTCCCTTCAAACTTTTTGAAGTTCGGTCTGTATTTCAAATCACGGTCTTTCAAAGAACTGTCTCCTGAAACTTCATCATCACTTACTAATCTTCCTGCAATGTCGCCAAGTCCTTCACTCTCCAAACCGTTTTTAATTTCTCTTACTAATGTTACTGCGTTTGGTTTGTAGGTGTAGATGTAACATTCATCCAACTCTTTCACTTTGGTTTTTATCGCTTGCGGTTGCCTTAAAATTCTTCCTACCAATTGTGTAATGCCTGTGGCTGATTGCGGATTTGTAAGTATGGTAAGTATGTATGCATACGAACAGTCCCAACCTTCCTGCAACGCTTGCTTTGTAATGATGTAGCGTATATCACAATCGTGAGCAAACAAATCTATTCCCTCAATATCATCTTTCTCACTGCTCTTGATGGCAATATGTTTTTCGGGAACATTGCATTTCTTAATCAGATATTCTTTCGCATCTTCTGCATGAATAAAATCGCTGCCTCGCTGGTCTTTGCCTGTGCGTTCAACTTGTATCAAACAAATTGGTCTGATGTATTCGCCTGTGTTCTGTTCGTATTCTTTTGCTTTCTTTTCTAATTCATTTCGTTTTTCAAAACTTGCAAGCATAGTATCTTTCCAATCCAAACTTGTTTTGTTGGTCAGGTGAATATCCAACTTAATCATTTCTTCTTCGTGCAGCTCACGCCCTGTAATTTTTACCAACTCATTACTGTTGGGTGGGGGAGTTGCAGAAAGTTCAAGAATAAAACTGGGATTGAAATTTCTAATTGTGTTTCGTGCCTGTTCACCGTAAGCCCTGTGTCCCTCATCAATTACAACAAGCGGCTTCAATGTTTTGAGTGTGTTGCCCAACGAAGTTTTTATTTGCATTTGAAAAACTTCTCCTTCCTGTCCAAAGCAATCAAGGTTTGGAATTTTATTCAGCAATTCTTTTTGTGCATGGTAATTATCTTCATTCGGAAAAAAATCGGTGAAGCCGCCTGCATCACGAAACACTTTCAGCGTTTCTTTATTCTGCCTGTTTGCCGAAGGCAACATCAGCATCAGCACCACTAAATTTTCTTCTACATCAAGGCGGTTGAACATTTCAGTTTTCTCTTTGATAAGCGTTTTACCTCCGCTTGAAATATCCAATATCTGTCTGTATGGATGCTCACGATTTTTAAGAGCCGAAATTGTTTGCCTGTAAATCTGTGTTGATGGCACAACCCACAACACTAAACCCGTTTGTTTTTTAAGATATGATTTCTGAATTAAATCAATGCTGTGGCAAGCCAATAATGTTTTTCCTCCGCCTGTCGGAACTTTCAAATACACATCGGGCAAAGGTTCGTGAAGTCCGTTTGTTTTGTTGTGATAAATATTTCTGTTGGTCGCTTGTGTGAACGCACGCTTGGGAAAATCAATTTCTTTTGCAAGGTCAGGGTCAACCTCCAACAACTTTTCATACTTCGCTTTAAAATCATTCAGCGCACTCAGGTAATCTTTGAGCGTAGTCAAAACTTTTTCCTGATAATGTTTCAGCTTCATTTCTGTATGCGGTAAATTTCGTAAGGCAGTTGGCAAAAATCAATTCGGTGTTCAAGCAAGGTGTAATCGTCAACATATTTTGCAGGGGCAAAAACCAAACGCTGCTTGCTTTTGAATTTCGGAAACGCTTTTACTTCTTCCAGTGTCAGCGCATTTTTTTTCAGCCATTCGGTGTCGGGTTTGTAATGCAGATACACTTCATGGTTTTTGCTTTCACCGATGAAGCCCGTTTTTTCATTCACGACTTTTTCGTTGAACTCCTCGCCTGTGGCTGTGTAAAAAAGATAGCGGGCAAATTCTTTGAACGATGGCAAATGTTTTCCTCTCAGTATGCTTTCCATCTCAATCTCTTTTCCCAATTCAAAGTAACTGAAAGTTCCGCCTAAACCTTTTTTTAGTTTTTCATTCTTTGCTGTCTTTACACCTTTGATTACTCTCCTAACTCTTTCGGCTGTGATTGTGTTTGCATAATCTTCCTGCTCCACCAAAAGAAATTTGCGGTTGCCGCCATCTTCTTTATTCAATTCTAAAACCGCATGTGCTGTTGTGCCTGATCCTGCGAAGCTGTCAAGGATAATGGAATTTTTATCTTCTCCACAAATAAATCTGATTATTCTTTTAAGCAAATCAACTGACTTCGGGGTATCGAAAATTTTCTTCCCAAAGATATGTTTGAGTTGAGAATTTCCATTAGGTTTTAAGTCGCTCCACAAGCTACTTACAAGTTTTGTATCAGATGAAGCAATGTAATGTTCGGGTTTCCCGTTTTGAGATAGACGAAGTAAATCAAGTTCTTCATCATTTTCTTCAACATACTTCAAATACCAACTATCAATTTCGTCTTGAGAAATTTCATTTTCTTTTTTTCCAATTTCTTTGATCATCATCTTGTAATTTTCGACTGCTTTCAAACTTCTATCTTCACTCCAACGCCATTGCCCCATTTCTGGTTTGATATTAAAAAGTCTGTATCGCATTGTTGGTCTATCTGTTCCTCGCCAATGGTTATTCCAACTACCAACTTTTTCTTCTTCCAATTCAATTTCTAAATGCTCAAATTTGTATACAGTGTTTTTTGTATAACAAACGACATACTCTGCACCATAATTTAAACGGTCAATAGTTTTGAATTGTGCTTGAACACTCTTTACACCTCTCCTGATTATTAAAGTATTTCGAAAATTCAATTCACCAAAAATTTCATCCAACAGCACTCTCAAATTATGCTGTTCGTTATCATCGCAAGAAATAAAAATTGCACCATCTTCACTCAACAACTCACGAAGCAATTTCAATCGTGGCATCATCAGGCAAAGCCATTTGTCGTGCCTTGTCAAATCTTCTTTGTCAACTACTTTACCTAACCAATCTTTAATCATCGGGCTGTTTACATTATCGTTGTAAACCCAATTTTCATTTCCTGTGTTGTAAGGTGGGTCAATGTAAATGCACTTCACTTTTCCTGCATAAGTAGGCAGCAATGCCTTTAATGCCTTCAGGTTGTCGCCTTGTATAATCAGGTTATCGTGTAAAGAGATATTATCGGTTAAACTCAATTCCTTTTTAGGAACAAGTTGGTGATACTTCACCGCCAAATGGTGGTTCTGCACAAATGTTTTTCCTTTAAAATGGAGTGTTGGCATTGTCTATTTTTTCTTGTTCTGTCTTGTGTTATACTTTATTTGCTCCTCTGCAACTTGCAGTGCTTTCAAAGCCAAATCTTCTTCACCGATTTCATACAGCACTTTATCGCTCAGGTAAAGCACCAAAAGTTCTTCGGTGTCATGCTTGTAGAGCTTTGCCAGCTTCTGCACAATTTCTTTTGTGAGCCGTCTTTCGCCTCGTTCCATTTTGCTCAATATGGCTACATCAATGTCCACCAATGCGGCAACCTTGCGTAGCGGCAACTCATTTTCTTCTCTTAGTTTTCTGAGTTTGTCTCCAATGCTTTCTGTTGACATTTGTGCTGTTGACTATTTCTGTCAAAAGTAGGAATTGGTTTTGGATTTTTCAGAGTTGTTTTATCTAAAAGTTTTCAACAAACCGTGAATTAAACAAAGTGTTTGAAACGAAACCATCCGTTGTTGTTCAAAAGGATTTCTAAAAAAGCTTAATAGAATTTTTCAGGTTAGGCATTTAGTAACATTTCAATACAGTTATCACTAACTATAGAGCAAACTATTATTATTTAAACGCATTAATCCCTGTAACATCCATTCCAGTAATCAGCAAATGAACATCGTGAGTGCCTTCATAAGTAATAACGGATTCAAGGTTCATGATATGACGCATGATAGAATATTCTCCGGTAATACCCATTGCGCCATGTATCTGTCTTGCTTCTCTCGCAATGTTTACAGCAATCTCCACACTGTTACGCTTTGCCATAGAAATTTGTCCGGGGGTAGCTTTGTTTTCATTCTTTAAAACTCCAAGCCGCCAAACCATCAATTGTGCTTTTGTAATTTCTGTAATCATCTCAGCTAATTTCTTTTGTGTCAACTGAAAAGATGCAATCGGCTTGTCAAACTGAATTCTCTGTTTGGAATAACGGAGAGCAGAATCATAACAATCCATTGCCGCGCCCAGTGCGCCCCAGGCTATTCCATAACGGGCAGATGAAAGACAAGTAAGCGGCGCTTTTAGCCCGTCAGCATGAGGAAAGATATTTTCTTTCGGAACTTTTACATTATCAAAAACCAATTCACCTGTAGCAGAAGTACGGAGCGACCATTTGCCGTGTGTTTCGGGAGTAGTAAATCCTTTCATACCTCTTTCTACAATCAATCCCTTTATTCTCCCTTGTTCATTTTTCGCCCATACCACTGCAATGTCAGCAAAGGGTGCATTTGAAATCCACATCTTGGCTCCGTTCAGAATTACATGGTCGCCGGCATCTTTAATGTGAGTAATCATTGATGCAGGGTCGGAACCATGATCCGGTTCGGTTAATCCGAAGCAGCCAAGCATCTCTCCTTTTGCCAGCTTGGGTAAATATTTTTTCTTCTGCTCTTCGCTGCCGAAAGTAAAAATCGGAAACATCACGAGCGACCCTTGTACAGATGCAGTAGAGCGTAATCCGCTGTCACACCTCTCCAGTTCCTGCATCATGATTCCGTAAGAAATATAATCCAAACCGCCGCCGCCGTATTCAACAGGAACAGTAGGTCCGAATGCACCTATCTCTCCCAACTGCGGCACCAGATGTTTTGGAAACTCTGCCTTCTGTGCACACTCTTCTATAATCGGGGAAACTTCTTTTTTTACCCAAGCACGAATGGAATCACGAACAAGTTTATGCTCGTCAGTTAACAATTCATCTAATTGATAATAGTCTGGGTGCGAGTATTCGTCTTTGTACATAAAATTTAATTTTGAAAGAGGGTAAAAGTAAGGATAGCAATTTGGATATTTGATGAGGAATATTGTGTTTCATTTGTACCGGAAAACTGAACAATGGAAGTATCTATCAGATTGAATCAACTACAGTTTCATGCGCCTATAGGGTGGTATGCAGAAGAGCGGTTGCTGGGGAGTGATATTGTAATTGATATAGAATTGAAGAGCAAAATTGAAGAAGTGGGAAATGATGAGCTATCAAATACTGTGAATTATGAAACAGTTTATGAAGTAATAAAGAAGATTGTTCTGACTCCAACCAAGTTATTAGAAACTGTAAGCAATAAAATTGTTGACGAAATTTTCTCAGTATATAAAGAAGTAACCGAAGTGAAAGTTATTGTAACAAAACCCTATCCGCCGCTCGGAGGAAAAGTAGAAAGCGCATCCGTAGAGATAACAAAGAAAAGAATTTAGCAGACTGCTGCCGGTATAACAAAACGGAAATCTGTTTTCTCCGGATTATTATTTCTGCCGCGACAGTTGTTCCTGTATCTGCCGCTCTACTTGACGTGCTGAATCTATCCTACGCTGAATTCGCTGCTGTGTCATTACTATATTAGTATCAATGCCGCTGACCAAATCGTTAGTGAACATAATTTCCATATTCTGTCCATAGCTCCATTTCTCAAAGTGATTAGAATAAGTTACGGCTATTTTTTCTGAATTAGCAGATGTTATAGTATCAATATTATTTATAGTGCCATAATCATCTTGTTGTGTCGGCTTTCCTGCGATATCAATTACCTGCTGCTTAGTCATTTTTAACTGTACCTTACTCAGCGGATTATTATCTGACGAATTGTTTTCTGTCTTTGTGTTACAGGAAATCAGAAACAGTAAAACTATTACAAAACACCGTTGCACTATTTTATAAATTTTAAGAGTGACAAAAGAAATACACAGAGTATTTCAGATTAGAATCTTGGACAAGGTATATCAATAATCTGCGGAAGTTTCTGGAAGATATTGCCGATGTAAACAATGGATACTTCCCATGCACCGTACCCGCCGGTTGCCGGTTTCATTTCCGAAGTGTTAATGTCATAATTGAATAATGCCCGTATGTTGTGGTATTCATAACCTACAACAGGATACCACGCATCTTTCGCACGGACAAATGCACCAAGATAAAACTTACTATGATCCACACTGCTGTTACCCATGAAATCATAACTAAGTAAACTGCCTGCCATAAACTCCGATGCTTTCTTCTGCGAAGTATAATATACAGATGGATAGAGATTAAGTTTTTCTGATGCTCTGATGGTAGCTCCCGCACTTGCTACCGGGCGAATGCCTAAATGATTGTCCTGTCCATAGAAAGAATCTTTCGGTTTAATAATGTGAAATGCAGCCGCCGAAACATAGAATGAAAAATACTTAGAAGCGCCAAATGTATAATTAGCTCCTAATTGAACATCGGGCTGACCGAATCCGGATTTGTAACCTGTTTCACCACTCGGCAAGTCTTTATTAAATTCCAAATCAGACCATTGCTCATCAAAATAGAGATTGCTCCAGTCAAGCCGCTTTTGCACCCATCCTGCCTGTAAGCCCACCGAGATATAATTAAGCCGGTTAACATCCAACGCATAGTGAAATGCTCCGGATGCCATAATTTTTGTAACACCAAGGTTGCCGTCGCCTGCCCTGTCGCTGGCAATGGATAAGCCCGCACCTACAAAATACTTTTTAAATGATCCTTTCATCAATCCCAAATCGCCATAAGCTGCAAATGTTTTGTAAGGAACAGGTACACTGGCCCATTGCTCCCGATAATTAGCTCCAATCCGGTAGTCACCGTCAAAAAATCCGGTATTGGCAGGGTTAATGGTAAGTGGTGAAGCGAAGAACTGAGAGAAATGAATATCCTGTGCCGAAGCAGAAACTGTAACAGCCAGAAGCCAGAGCAGTGTGTTAAGAAAAGTTTTCATGTCTGTTATCTTATGAGTGTAACATTACCATTGCGTACCACTTTCGTTTGGTTTAAATCATCTAATGTCGCATTTAATTCCCATGCATAAACATCCATTTCCTGCGGTACACCTTTATATTGTCCATCCCAACCAATATTGATGTCGGTAGTTTCAAAAACCTTTTGCCCCCAGCGGTTAAAGATCTTTAAATTGAGTTGAGCCACACCAATACCTCTTACAAAAAAGATATCATTGCGACCGTCGTCATTAGGCGAAAAAGCATTGGGAACGTCTATTGCCGGCTTACTTTCCACTCTGAAAGTTTTACAAACAGAATCGGGACACATTTCCGATTTATTTACATACAGGCAAACCTGATGTATGCCGCTGGTGTCATAAATCTGGGTGGCATCGCGGTCATGTGAAATAGCAACACTGTCCACCACCCATAACCAGGTGCTGCCGCTGGTTGTTTGATTCTGAAATTCAACAGTGCCTTTCACAAACGGATTGGCGGGTGAGATGGTAAAATCAGGTTTGGAAGGTTGAGCAATAACTTTTATAACTGCTTTGGCGGTATCATATACATTGCATGTAGCGTGATTTACTCCTGCAAGATAAATGTGGTAAGTGCGAGCTTCAGTAAAAGTATGTGTTGGATTAATTTCATTGGAATGAGTGCCGTCGTCAAAATACCAATAAACAGAATCGGCATCCACAGATAGGTTCTGAAAAGTAATAGTAAGCGGTGAGCAGCCGTAATAAGTAGTGTCTTTAATCCGTGTTATGATTCGGTTCAACTGCATTTTAAATCCAAGTGCATTACAATTCGGGCTATTATTTGTATTTGACCAGACACCGGGCGTGGTAGGTGTTAATGAATTTCCGCCGCAGCCCGCACATATAGCTTCATAAATGATTCCTTTCCGGTCAAACCGGCTGGTACCTCCATCTACATGTTCAATAGCTCCACTTCCACCAAAATAACTTCCATATAACAGCGACTCGGCATCTTTTCGCATTACAAAAATGTAGAAATCGGTTCCATCTGTTGTTTTCTGATATGCATCGTCTGTAAGCGGCATATTGGTCATATCCGTAGTGTGTATGAACTGGAACAACTTATTATTCCCCCATCCGCATACATAAACATTCTCACAAGTATCCACAAGAAAAGCGGTAGGTGAGATATTGTCTTTCCCGTTGCCATTTCCAAATACAGTAGAATAAATAATTGAACTTAATTGGGGATTATATTTAGTAATATATTGTCCGCTTTTTGGAACTGAATACTGAGCATTGATAACAGGATATGTCCCCAGGGATTGACCAACCACATAAACATTTTCACTTAAATCCAGTTTTACAAAATAAGTCTGGTCATCAGCCGATGTTCCTACAAATGTAGAATGGAGCAAGGTAGTTCCATCAGCGCTCAGATGAGCAAGAAATCCGTCAAAAGTTCCTCCGAGATAATTTTTGTTAACTCCATTGTTAGCTGAAGGAAAATTTGAACTCATGGTTCCGCCGGCTACATACACTGATCTGTCCGGTTTTAAATCCATTGAATAAGCAGCGTCATCATTACTGCCTCCAATATAGGTTGAAAAGATAAGCGATGAGGCATCGGGACTTAATTTGAAAACGCATCCATCCTGTTCTCCGCCAATTATTGACTGATATGCTCCATTAGTAATAGGGAAATCGGATGAATTAGTACAACTTGCTACATAAATATTGTTATCTCTGTCAGTGATTATTTCGCCTCTTGCATCATCTGCATAATTGTATTTCAGATTACCAAGACCACTTTCCGTCGGGTCATAGTTCACCCCATCAGCCAGACTGCCGCCGATGTAGGTAGAACCAATAAGTGATGAGCCATCAGCGCTGAGTATTGTAACAGTAATGTCAGCGCCTCCATACTGAGTTTTGCGGTAAGCATTGGCTGTAGTAGGGAAATTAGGAGAGTAGGTTCTGCCGTAAATACAAAGTTGCCCGAGTGAATTAACTATCAGACTATGTGGTGTTTCATTATTGCTGCCTCCTAAATAGGTAGCATAAATTCTGTTTTTCCCGTCGCTGCTTAATTTCATTATGGATATATCACAGGGATAAGCTATTCCATCAGCAGTGGAGCCGCCGCCAAATGTTTGCTGAAAGGCACCCGGTGAAACAGGATACTGCCCCAAATTCCCATTAACCAATCCGCCGAGATACATATTGCCTTCATTATCGTAAGTAGCTGTAAAGCCAAATTCATCTGCTGAGGAACCGGTATAGGTGGAGAAAATCAGAGTAGGATCAATAATTAAATCAGCGCTCTTCTTGTACCCTTTGGGAAATTCAAATGACAGTACATCATTCTCTAACTTGTAGTTGCATACAACTTCTTTTTGTGTTCCATTAACAATTTGATAGGCGTAAGGCTTAACCTCGACTACTTTACCCACTGATGTTTCAATTATCAGATTACCGTCTTTCAGATAGATATTATCCATTCCTCTGTAACGGAACTGAATAGCTTCAGCTTTACCATGCGGATGAACTATCAAATCGTATTTCAGTGTGAAGTCCTTTCCATACACACTCATATCAATATTCGGATAAAGATTCTGGTAAGTCACCTTTTGGTATTCATGCACATCCGAAGCCCACTTTGAAACATCGTTACCTATAAAATAATTACAATAGAATGCAGACTTCCCTTCGGTTGAAAGAGTTGCAGAAGCATTGGAGCCAAGAAAGTCAACCTTGTAAACATGACCATGAACAACCCTTGTTTCTCCCTTTGGATAAGGATGAATGTCCTTTAAATCATCACCGTTTAGTAGGCGGTATGTAAATCCCTGCTGCTCTAAAAAAATGGTTCCTCCGGGTACCTGACCTGAAAACTTTACCACCGGATTCCATTGGTTTTTATTTTCCTTAAAAGCTAACTGATAGCTTCCTGTGTCATGTGCTTTCAGTGAGTAAGATGACAGTAAAATCAGAATTGTTAAAAACGAAATTCCGGTTTTCATGCTTGAAGGTGTACTTGAAAGAAATGTCAAAGTGTAACTGAATTGAATTAAGCTTCAAATTTATCCTATATAATCTTAAATACAACTTTTTGAACCGCTTTATTCAATCTAAACAACAATACTGTTCAGAGGGATATTTTGATACCGTTGTAATCTTATGGTTACATCGGTGAATATGCTATTAGTCTTATATTAGATTCTGCTGTAAATAGTTATGAAAAATCTTACTTAACCGGTAAGATTTTAGCAAGTAGCTTGCAAACTAAGCTGCACTAAGATGTCTTGAAATACGGAAATAGAAATTATGATATAAATCTTTCTTAGCAATAAACTCACATACATATCGGTTTTGATACGCTCTTTTTCTGTTCTCTACATTATCATATCCGGAAACGATAATGATTTTTATACGGTCTTTAATTTTGTTATTCAACTTGTCGTAAGAATCTAAAAAACTCCAGCCGTTTACTTCCGGCATATCAAGGTCTAGCAGGATAATCGTGTTATAGTTAATCTGATTTGAAAATTCACCTGACAAAAAATCTAATGCCTCTTTTGCATTTTTAAAAGTATTAATAGTGGGATTGTTAACCGAACTCTTTATAGTCATTGTAGTTAGTTCAATCGAAATATCATCATCATCTATAATTATGTAACGGCTTCCCTTCATAGGCAATTTTACTATTAGGCCGACTTTTACTTAATAAATTTTATTTTGTTACAAGTTGAATACACTTAAAGCGGAATCGTTATAACTCATCAATACGAAGACGATTATTTTTTCTTCTCTAACTTCTTCTTTATCTCATGTACCAGCAGCGAACTTCCAGTGCCGATTAACATTCCACCCAGTATATCCGTAGGATAATGAACTCCGAGATACATACGTGAATATGCTACCGAGCCTGCCCACAAATACGACGGTACAATCACATACCACTTAGGATAATTTAAACTCAGAGAAGTAGCTGCTGCAAATGCTGTGGTAGTATGACCGGAGGGAAATGAAGAACTTCCTGCATCTGTTTTTTGAACAATAAACGGATAAGTCACAAACGGTCGCTCACGATTTACAGAATACTTCAACATATATGCAACGCCTGACGCAATCACTAATGAAGCAGCAGTCTCACATCCGTTAATTTTTATTTTCTTGTCTTTTCCAATAAATCCAACAGCAATAACTCCTACCGGCACAGCAAAGCTTATCGGATAAGCAGTCGTATTAACAGTTTTAAAGGTGTTATCAAGAAAAGGAGAGCTGTTACTATTAATGGAATGAAGCAGATTAATGTCTGCATTCTGACTGAATGATTGAACCGGGAGAATAAAAACAAAGAGAGCGAAAATATATTTCATATTCAGTTACTATCCTCAAAGAAAAGGAACTTACCTATAATTAGTTACGAAGATTAAGAGTTCTGTTTCCGACTTAATTAATTTCTCATCTGACTCTCTTCTTACTAAGCGGAGCTTTTAGGAAGAAACTTACTGCTTTAAATAATTGACCGAAGTGAAATTGCTGAATCAGCACAAAATCTTTTCCTTCATTGATGGTTGCGTAATAGTGGTCTGAATCATAATTCATCGGATTGCCGTGCTGGTCATACTGTTGTTTCGTTGTAACTGTAACAGGCTTATAGTAACAAGTAGCCGTTTTCACTTCTTCATTTCTGTTGGTAAGCGATATAATACAAAATGGCTTCTGAATCAAAATGGTGTCTTTCCCTTTGTTATCATTATCATAAGCTTCTGCATTGATAAAACGAAACATAGAAAGGTAAGTGCCTACTCTGTCTTTGTTTACTGATCTATGATCAAATACAGAATTATCTTTCAGTCGTGTTACAGTAAATGAATCAATACCCCAAACAGTAAGCATGAATGAGCTATCCGGTTTCATAGGGTATTCCACTTTTACACTTTTAATTCTGTTGAGTGGCGTATTGAAAATATCTCTGCTGCGCATTTCATTTTCGTTGACTATATATCGTATGCTTACAGTTCCGGCAAATCCGGGAATACCTACTGCAAAGGGATGTTCTCCCTTTTCCGTTTTCATATAATTAGCTGTGCCATCTGCTGTGGATCCTCCGACAAAATAGGATTGTAACAGGTTACCATTCCGGTCAAAAATATCAACCTTCTTATTCTGAGTGGCAAGCTCTTTCACCACATTATCGTTTGCCGCTTCTGCTACCGGAAATTTTATTCTGATATTTCTTATGGTTGAAAGCAGAAGTTCTACTGCATCTTTTCGGGCCGGATATTTATCATTCACCCACCATCCGTCTTGTTTTCTTGCCAGTGCAATTTTCTTCCCATTCATATCAGCAATCAGAATTTTACCGACGGCAGCAGTGTCTTCCACTGCAAAGTTCATTTCATCTTCTGCCAGAGTAGAGTTTTGCTGCTTTACTACAAAATAGTAAACAGCCATTGCAAGTATTGCAAGAAGAAGAAGGTAGAGAATGTTTCTTTTCATGAACAAGACTGATCTTTATAGAGTGGTGCTGTATTTAATTGTGCGTATTTTAGCTCTTGTGCTACGCTGAGTTCTTTTAGGCGCAATGTCGCTGATTCTCTTTTGAATTATCTTTAAATACTGTTTATTTATTTCCATACCGATAAATTTTCTGTTCAGTCTCTTTGCTGCAACTAATGTAGTTCCGCTTCCGGCAAACGGGTCGAGAACTATCGAGTCTTCTGAAAAGGTGGTTAGCCGTATAATGTATTCACATAAGCTTAACGGTTTTACTGTACGGTGCGTATTAAATTCACCTTTCTCCTTCTTGTCCGGTTTTGCAATGAGAAAACATTTGTCAACAACAGAATTAATTTCATCTGTCGAAATAACATTTGCCGGAAACATTTCATCTCCGACTGTAACAGAAGTATTAACCAAGCCCGTCTGATACTTTTTAAAATTTTCTAAGAAAGTGCCTTCTGTTTCTTTCTGTGCAACTGCAATCGGTTCAAAGCAGGATTTTATTTGCGGTGTTTTCCATCCACTTAGTCTCTTCTGAAGATTTAACTTTTCTTCTTCACTTCCTTTCTGCTTTTTAATAAAATGATTTAAGCTCATCGCTTTCGGCTGATTCTGAGTGTAAAGCCAGATGAAACTATCACGAATCAAAAACCCCGCATCATCCATCGCAGAAACCATTCGATGATACAGACGAGGGCTTGAAAAGGAAAAAAAGAATCCACCCGGTTTCAGGACGCGCAAAATTTCCTGTGAAACTTTGAAGTACCAATTGTAAAAATTCTCTCCCTGTACTCTGTCGAACTTCATTCCGGCAGGAAGGGATGTTACAACATGGTGATATTTCTTACTTGAAACTCTTTTATCATCCCATCCGTCATCCATCTTATCCAAAAAATACGGTGGATCGGTCAACACCAAATCAATGCTGTTACTCTTTATTTCCGAGAGGAGTTGTAAAGCATCACCATGCAAAATATTATTTATGAAAGATTTTCTTTCTGAAATCACAGCCCCGAATATTTTTTCACTCTGACAAAAGTAAACATCAATCCAAAAAGAAGGATGAATCCAACCGGCAATAGCAAGTTAATTAATTGCCATTGTAGTCTTTCTTTCTTCACCTTCTGCATATCCAGCAAGCGAAGCTGAACAGTTTTAGAGCGTGTTTCAATCCGGTTCGTGTGACCGGAGAGATAATCAATACAGTTGAGCAGAAAATTTTTGTTGTTAAAATATTCACCTGTGTATTTGTAGTAGCCGAGTGATGTAGGTTTTCCTTTACTGAAGTCGTTCTTTATAATATCTCCATCTGCTATCACTATCATCTTCGATGGTGTGCTGCTTTGTTCAAGAAATGGCTGCTTCAGAGAATCGTTCATCATATCAATCATTCCCTGAGCCAATCTGTTTCTGTAAACGGATGTAAAACTTCCTTCAAGAAGAACGGCTACGGGTTGTTTCCTCTTGTTAAATGTTTCCTGCTGTGGTTTATTTTTCAGTTCACGAAAATCTATTTGCCAGGGTGTAAAAGCAATCTTACTGTAATCAGATGAATGTAAAAGAATAGTCTTCTTCACTCCTCCCACATTTACAGTATCTATAGTGGAAGGAAATATAGAGCTGACCGCATCTATGTTTTTGGTGATAATATTATTTCTATCAGGAACCAGCACAGGGAAATAGTAACAGGGAAATAATCTGAACTCAGGTTGATTGCCTCCGGGATTATTAACGAGCAGCGGAACCGGATTGCACTGCAAATCGAGAAGCAATACAGGATTTACCCGTACACCATAAGTAAATAATTGGTCTTCTAAATTCAACGGAAGATCTACTGCAAGCATCGTCGGTTTCTGAGTTAGGCTATCCATATCGGCATTGAGAGCATCCAGCAGCCATAGTATTTTACCGCCGCGCATGATGTACTGATCCAGTTTGAATTTATCTTTTTCATCAAATGCTGTAACAGGTTTTGCCACCACTATTACTTTAACATCATTTTTCACATTTACTATATGTGACAGATTTAAAGTATCTACTTCGTAAAAATCAAACAGCGGTTGAAGGATGTCAGCAAGGTAGTATGACTGTAATTCTCCCTGCCCATAGAGGAAAGTTATTTTAGGTTTGCGTGTTACAGTCAACTGCTGAATAGCGGAAGCAAATTTATTTTCTAACTGTGAAACAGAAATGTTAAGCGCTTCCTGTGATGCTATCCCTTTTTCATTCACTAATAAATCCACCGGAACTTCTCTTCCATGATAATAAACTAAAGCTCCGGGAATAATTATTTTTTCTGAGTATTCATCGCCGTCAACGCTTTGCACATTAGTTGGCTGCAATCCTTTTTCACTCATCTCTTTGTATATCCTGTTCTTTTCCTCATTTGATTTTCCTACAAGCGGATCTTCAAATTCATACTGGATATTAGAGCCGGCATACGCTTTAAAATCATTAAGCAATTCTTTGGTGGAAGTACTCAGCCGCTTAAATCCAGCAGGCATATTTCCTGTAAGCATCACTTTGACAAACACTTTATCGTTCAATGAGCGAAGCATCTGTTTGGTAGAATCGGATAATGTGTAACGCTTATCAGAAGTTAAATCAACACGGTAGAAAACTGCGGAAGACAATACATTCAGCAACACCACTATTGCAATCAATACTGTAACACCAAACAGGGCTTGTTGTTTTTGTGGTTTCTTCTTATGTACAGAGGTCTTCATATTACCACTTACGGCTTTCCATCGAAGTTTTAGTTAACAGAACAAACACTACTATCAGACTTAAAAAATACAGCACATCTCTTGTGTCCACCACTCCTTTGCTGATAGCGCGATAATGATAGTTAATCCCGATGGACTGAATAATGGTATCTGTTTTCCCTGCAAATAAACTCAGCCCGCTGAGTGAGTCAAACGCTGCAAAAAAGAAGAAACACAAAAAAATAGAAACGATGAATGAGATAATCTGATTGGATGTGAGCGACGATGAAAAAATTCCTATTGCAGTAAATGAACCGCTCAGAAAAACCAATCCGATGTAAGAACCCCATATCGCTCCTGAATCAAGATTTCCTTTAGGTGATCCCAGAGTATAAATTGTGTAGGAATAAACAAGTGTTGGAATTAATGCAAAGGCGACAAGAAAGACAGAGGCAAAATATTTTCCGAGAATAATCTGAATATCTGTAACAGGTCTTGTGACCAGTGTTTCAATTGTTCCGCTTTTTATTTCTTCGGCAAACGAACGCATCGTAACCGCAGGAATCAGAAACATGAACACCCATGGAGCATAATAAAAAAGTGCGTCGAGAGAAGCATATCCGTATTCCAGCACACTGCTTTCAGGAAACACCCATACAAACATTCCCATTGCCGTGAGGAAAACGAGAATAACGATGTATCCAATCAGTGAGCTGAAAAAACTATTTACTTCTTTTCTGAAAATCGGAAACATGGTTGCTGTCAGTTGTCGGTAGTGAGTTTTCTGAAAATTTCTTCCAAGGATTGTTTCTCCTGTTGCAAAGAAATAATAGTTATGTTTTCTGTTACAGCAAATCTGAAAATATCCTCCTGTAAATCTCTGTCAGTATAAATACTCCACTCATTTTCTCCCGTAGAGATAACGCGTAACACTCCGTTAATGGATTTCAGTTTCTGCTGCTGAACCGGCTGGTTGAACTTCACCTTTATAACTGATTCTTTTCCGGATTGCTGTTGCAACCGCTCAGTAGAATCATCCGCAACTATTTTTCCCTTATTAATAATAACCACTCTGTTACAGATTGCCTGTACTTCCTGCATAATGTGGGTAGAAAGAATTACTGTTTTTTCTTTCCCCATATTTTTAATCAGTTGCCGTATTTCTACCAACTGATTCGGGTCAAGTCCGGTAGTAGGCTCATCCATGATTAACACTTTAGGATTGTGAATCATTGCTTGTGCTAAACCCACCCGCTGACGATACCCTTTTGACAGAGCACCAATTTTTTTCTTCTTCTCTCTTTCCAGTCCTGTTACAGCAATCATTTCATCTGCCCGCTTGTTCCGTTCTTTACTTTTCATTTTATGAAGTGATGCCACAAACAGCAAATATTCCTTCACATACATATCAAGGTACAGCGGATTATTTTCAGGAAGATAACCGATTTGCTTTCTTGCTTCTATTGACTGCTGTTCCACGTCGAAGCCGCATACCGAAACCTTACCCTCGCTTTGCGGAATGAAGCAAGTGATAATTTTCATGGTAGTGGATTTCCCTGCGCCATTTGGACCGAGAAAGCCAAGTACATCGCCGGGGTTTACCTCAAATGAAATGTCATCAACGACTTTTTGTTCGCCGTAAATTTTAGTGAGCCGCTCGACACGAATTGACATTAGATGTAACTTGTTATTTTAAGTCGGTTATGATTCGTTGTATGCTTTTCTTTAGATGAGGGATATCTGTTACAATTATCTCCCATACCAATTTTGAATCAATTCCAAAATACTCATGGACAAAAATATTTCTCATTCCGATTATCTGGTTCCATTCAATTTCGGAGAAATTATTTTTTACTTCTTCCGAAATATGGTTGCTTGCTTCCCCAATAATTTCCATTTGTTTAATACAGGCAAACCGCATCATTGAGTTATTCATAAATTCATTGAAGTTGATATTCCTGATGTAGTCTTCAATTTCTTCGATGGCATCAAACACATGTTGTAATCTGATTATATCTCCGGAGTTATTTCGCATAAATCAATTGCTTCTCCTTGTCAATAATAGGTTTGATGTGTTTTGATAAGCCATTCAATGTAACCAGATCAACTTTTAACTGAAGAATCTTTTCAAGATCCAATTTCATCTGAATAAATCGCAATCCAACCGGAACGGTATGATCCAATTCTACTAAAAAATCAATATCACTATCTGTAACAGCTTCGCCTCTTGCATAAGAGCCAAATAAATATGCCTTTAATACCGGTTGTGATTTAAAATAGTTACTTACCTTTTCTTTCGTAATTGAATCAAAAATCATTCTTTGAAATTATTTTATACTCTTGAAATCAGATGACATTTGTAATCAAACTTATTTAGACAAATTTAAGACTTTCTACTTGTCTTGTTTCATTACATCTTCCAACTTGTTCCATCCTTTCCGTCCATCAACTGAATTCCCATCTGCGATAATTCATTCCTGATTTTGTCAGAAGTGGCAAAATCCTTTTTTGCCTTAGCAGCATTCCGCATACTAATCAGCAGTTGCATCAGTTCGTCCATTTTTTCCCCGCCCGATTCTTTCTCATCTTTTAATCCGAGAATACCTGTAACGAAATCATCAAAAGTCTTCTGTAACAGAGAAAATGTTTTTTCACTGATGGAGCTAACGGAAATTTGTTCGTTTTTGTAAGAATAGATTTTTCCTGCTAAATCAAACAAGCGAGCCATCACCTGTGCGGTGTTAAAGTCGTCATTGATGTGCTCTGTGCAGGCGTTAATAATTGCAAGCACTTCTTTATCTTCCGCTTCGCTGAACTTTGAAGTATCCGGCTGATACTTCAACTCTTTTATAATTTTATGTGCAGTTAGTAACCGTTGCAATCCTTTCTCTGCTGCTTTCAACGCTTCATTGGTAAAATCAAGTGTACTGCGGTAATGTGTTTGCAAAATAAAAAAGCGTATAGTCATCGGACTGTACGCCTGCTCTAACAGAGGATGTGTTCCGGTAAATAGCTGATTGATGGTAATGGTGTTGCCATAGGATTTACCCATCTTTTTTCCATTCACCGTAATCATGTTGTTGTGCATCCAATATTTTACAGGTGATTTCCCTGTTGCTGTTTTTGTCTGTGCTATTTCACTTTCGTGATGAGGAAATTGCAAATCCATTCCTCCGCCGTGAATGTCGAATGGCGTTCCTAAATATTTAGTTGCCATGGCAGAACATTCGATATGCCAGCCGGGAAAACCTTCTCCCCACGGCGATTTCCATCTCATAATATGTTCAGGAGCGGCTTTTTTCCATAGAGCGAAATCGGCAGGATTTCTTTTCTCACCCTGATTTTCCAACTCACGGCTGCCGGCAATCATTTCATCAAGTTTGCGACCACTCAGTTTTCCATAGTCGTTTCCCTTTGCATATTTTGTTACATCAAAATACACAGAGCTATTCATCTCATAAGCAAATCCCTTTGCAAGAATTTCTTCAATCATACTGATTTGCTCCACTATGTGTCCGGTGGCAGTAGGTTCTATGCTTGGGCGTTCAGTGTTGAGCAGTCCCATCATATCGTGAAAGATGTTGGTGTATTTTGTTACCAACTCCATCGGCTCTAATTTTTCGAGTTTTGCTTTTGCCGTAACCTTATCTTCTGCCTCTCTTCCTTCTTCTTCAAAATGCCCCGCATCTGTTATGTTCCGTACATAGCGCACTTTGTAACCAAGAAATTTCAGGTAACGATACACCACATCAAAAGTGATGTACGGGCGGGCATGACCGAGATGCGTCTCACCGGATACAGTAGGTCCGCAGACATACATTCCCACATAAGGAGGATTAATCGGTTGAAATAATTCTTTGTTACGGGTATAGCTGTTGGTAATAGTAAGTTGGCTCATAGTTAATCTAAAACCTGCAAACTTATGGTTTCGCAAAATTCTACTGCAAAATTATTTTTATCGTTCTGATTTTTTTATCTTTTCTGATGACGGCAAAATAAATTCTTGCAGGAAATATGTTCTCAGAAATGGTTGTAACAGTTTCAGCAGGGTATTCATATACTTATTCACCAAGAGGGCGGGTGAGTTATAATAAACTGAGCATGTTTGTGAGAGTTAAAATTCAGGATACCATTTGATGAACAAGAAATATTTTCTCACCTCTAATTCACTTTAATTAACTTTGGAAAAAGATTTTCCAAATGAATCTTAAAACAGAAATAGAAAATATCAGCCGCCAGTTGGAGATGATGAATGATGAACAGTTGATTGAGGCAATAAAAAAAATTATGGCTTTTGCCCGTACTAAAAGTTATGAGGCGGATCTGAAACCTATGAGTCGTGATGAGCTGATTAAAAGAGCATTACAGTCGAACGATGATATTGCTAACGGAAGAACTGAAGATGTTGAAGCGGTAAGGAATCAGTCGAAACAATGGTAACATGAAAGTGAAAATCACCGCTTTTGCCAAGGCGGAATTGAAAAAGATTTATCAATATTATTCTGAAGTTGCATCCGTAGAAATTGCTCATAAAATTAAAGACCGGATTTTAGATACCGCTTATTCGCTGAACAATTCTCCGCTGCGGCGCAGTATTGAATTTAACCTCGAAGACTTGAATGAAGGACATCGTTATCTGCTGAGCGGCAATTATAAAATCATTTACAAAGTGATAGATGATGTTGTGTTCATTACAGATGTATTTGATTGCCGTCAAGACCCTGAAAAAATAAAACAGAGAGAAAAATAATTTTCAATCTAAGATTTATGCACGATAAGAAACTTCCTTCTCCAAATCAAATCTTTGAAATTCCCACCGATGGCTCGCTCGGTTTACTTGCGCTCGGTGCAGTGGGATTAAAAGCATGGAGAAAAAAACGCAATGAAGCAAAAAAGAGAAACGAGATCGAGGGGCAGAGGGCAAAAGAAAACAAATTTTCTTCTGAACCTGACGATTCAACGAATCAACCCATCAACAAATAACTTGTGAAACGGCTGGCAAAAAAAGTATTGCTCATTGGCTGGGATGCCGCTGATTGGAAAGTAATTAATCCATTAATGGATGCCGGACTGATGCCCACACTCAACAGTTTGGTGAACCGAGGAGTGATTGCCAATCTTGCTACACTCGACCCGCCTCTGTCACCGATTCTCTGGACTTCCATTGCCACAGGAAAAACAGCAGACAAACATGGCATACTTGGATTTGTAGAGCCGGATGCGGAGACAATGACCATTCGACCGGTATCGTCACGATCACGCAAGGTGAAAGCGATTTGGAATATTCTTACACAGAAAGGTTTTAAAACACATGTGGTCGGCTGGTGGCCCAGTCACCCCGCAGAGCCGATTAACGGAATTGCAGTTTCCAATTTTTACCAGAAAGCCACAGGAAAATTAGAAGATGAATGGAAAATGGCAGACGGAACTGTTCATCCCAAAACAATGGAAGAAATTTTTGCTGAGTTGCGTGTGCATCCGGGAGAATTGACGATGAACCATATTCTTCCTTTTGTACCGAAAGCATTAGAAGTTGACCAGGAAAAAGACAAAAGATTACAAGTCGTTGCCAATATCCTGGCACAGTGTTCAAGCATTCATGCCGCTTCAACTTGGATACTGGAAAATCAAGATTGGGATTTTGTGGCGGTGTATCATGATGCGGTTGACCATTACTGTCACGGCTTTATGAAATTTCATCCGCCGCAGCAGAAAGGAATACCCGATGATTTGTTTGAGAAGTATAAAGATGTGGTGGCAGGAGCGTATCGCTTTCATGACATGATGCTCGAAAGATTGCTTGATCTGGCGGGAAAAGATGTTACAGTTATTCTGATGAGCGACCACGGTTTTCACTCGGACCATCTTCGTCCGAAAAGATTACCTAAGGAACCGGCAGGTCCGGCTTACGAGCATAGCCCTTATGGAATTCTTTGCATGGCAGGGGAATCTATTTTAGAAGATGAAAGAATTTATGGCGCCACGCTTCTCGATATTGCGCCAACACTATTAACTCTTTTCGGTTTGCCGATTGGCGGGGACATGAATGGCAAGCCGCTAGTGCAGGCATTTAAAGAAACAGTAACACCGGAATATATTCCAAGCTGGGAAGAGGTGGAAGGTGAAGCCGGAATGTTATCATCTGAAATGCGCGAAGACCCGTGGGCTGCAAAAGAGGCGATGAATCAACTTATTGAATTAGGTTACATTGAAAAGCCCGATGAAGACAAAGAGAAGGCACTGAAAAATGTAACGGATGAATCGCAGTATTATCTCGCGCGTGTTTTGGTCTATATGCGTCAGTATGAGAAAGCATTGGAGGTTTATGAAAATTTGGCTTTAGAAAACCCCGAAACAGTCCGTTACAATTTGGGATTGCTTGGTTGCTATCAAACATTAAATAAAACAGCCCAGGCAAGAGCATTGATTGATAAACTCAGAAAAGAAGGAGCGGAGTTGGCACAGCTCGATTTGATTGAAGCCGGAATCTTTATGGTGGAAAACAAACCACGCAAAGCCATGGAGCTGTTACAGAAAGTAGAAAATCATGCGGCACATCTTCCGTATTTCCACATTCAGTTAGCAAACAGTTACCAGAAATTACAAAAATGGAAAGACGCGGAACGCACCCTCCTTCGTGCATTGGAGATTGACCCAAACAACGCACAGGCGCATCACGGATTGTGCCTGTGTTATCTGCGAAGCGGACTCTATGAAGAAGCTGCTGAAGAGGCATTAAACGCCATCGGGCTGCTCTATCATTTTCCGTCAGCACATTTTTATTTGGGTGAAGCGCTGTTTCATCTCGAAGAATATGAACGGGCGGTGGAAGCATTTTCTGTTTGCGTGAGCATGTCGCCGGGCAATCGCAAAGCACATTTGTGGCTGATAAAGATTTACAATGATTATCTTCATCTTCCCGAAAAAGCAATATCGCATGAGCAATTCATCAAAGAAAAAATCAGGAACATGGTGACAGTTGTAACAGGATTACCCCGCAGCGGCACTTCCATGATTATGCAAATGCTGAAAGCGGGAGGAATGGAAATTCTTACTGACAACGAGCGGAAGGAAGACAATAACAATCCGAAAGGTTATCTCGAATTGGAGAAAGTAAAAAAGCTCGCTACAGATAAAAGCTGGCTGAACGAAGCCGACAATAAAGCGGTGAAAATTGTTGTACCGCTGTTGATGCAGTTGCCTGTAACCGCACATTATAAAATCATATTTGTTCACCGCGACATAGGCGAGGTGTTGCGTTCGCAGCAGATAATGCTTGGTAAACAAGCGGAACTCAGAGCCAACGCCTATCCTGTAATGCTTGCAAATGCCTTTCAGAAACAATTAGAAAAAGCGGAACACTGGCTGAAGAACCAGCCGCATGCGGAAGTGTTACACCGGGTGTATGAATAATTGCAGTATTCACCACAATCGGTAAAGAAATAATGAATC
>CAYRJA010000001.1:75147-79911 GCA_964424455.1 uncultured Bifidobacteriaceae bacterium | reverse complement strand
GCGAAATGACGAGTTCAGACAATATCTCCTTAGAGTTTAGACCCGAAAGCCCTGAATTTAAAATACCTGTGTTCATTTATCTGACAATACTTTTATTGCTTCCGGTTTTGCCTGCCCCGTTTTTTCGGAGTTGAACAAAGTTTTCATCTCGTGCCCTACGAGCAAGACGAAAACTTAATTATTAGCGGCTGGCAATTTATCTTTGCATTGCTTCATGTAAAGAATGAATAACTTCTTTTCCAATTCCATAATTCTCAACAACTTCGTTGAAAGACAAAGTCGGTGTTCCTGCGTGAACATATTTGTGTCTGCAAATTATTAAATTTGAATAACACGAACGGATGTCTTTATGCAATGTCGTCAATACCATTTTTTCTCTTCTTTTTAGCTTCTTTTCAAACTTGTCCAAATATTTGTCACCAAATGATTTAATGTGTTGTCCTTTTAAGTCTTTTAAGACAATTCTGCCATTAATCTGTGCAAAATACTTTTCTGCAAAAAGACCAAACACATAATTTTTCTTAATAGCAAATTCTTTGAAAATATCTTTGATGGCAAGTTCATAAACTGTAACTGCATTTACTGCAAGAAAACCTGCGTATTTTGATTTCAATGACTCGTCTGCAAGTTCTGTAACTACTGGCTGTAAGTGGTTTACTAAATCGTCAGTAGAAGTAAATCTATCTGAGTAAGCCATATGTTACTTAATCAATTTTTGTTCAACGTAATTAAATCGTTCTTTTACAATTTTTGCATCTGTCGTGGCAAGAGTTGTATATTCTATAAACTTTTCGTCTTTCAGTAACTTTTCGTATCGGTCATAAAAGTCTTTTGGAATTTTATTTATATTGTTTATTGTGATGCAAAAGACCGAATCAAAAATTGATGTATTCAAAGGACCTCTTACAGAAAATGGTTTTTTACGCAAAGTTTCATTTATCAATTTTGTAGTCTTTTTGAACGAGTCTTCAAATGTGTCAATTCGTTTGGATTTTCCGTCTTGATATTTTCTTGAAGTTTTACTTAAAAACTCTTTCATTGGTTTTTCATATTCTTCAAGATGATAACATAAACCAAATGCACGTAAGATCAACTCAACGTCATTTTGATGTTTGTCTATTAATTTTTTTCCAAGTATAGCACGCCAATTCTCATTTGAATTCAATTTGCGTAATCTATTTAAAAAGTCGCCTCTAAATACACAATTACGAATTTCCTGAGGCTTCAATGGTGTTCCACCTGTATTTAATCTTTCAAAAATGTGATAAACACTTGTGCTTTGGTCTTTAGGTGATAACTGACGGACATTTATAGCTCTCAATACTGAGTTCTCTAATTTTCGCTTGTCATTGTCATCTAAGTCAACAAAACGTTTGTTGTGGAATTTGTTTTTGGGATTTAACCCTGTAAGTCTGAATATTTGTCTTTTCCCTTTTTCGTTTTCACTACCAAAGTAACCTTCTAAAAAGTAGAACACGCTCAGAAGTCTTTGTTGTCCGTCAATTACAAGATTTCGGTTTTCTTCATCAACGTAAAAGAATATGGGTGGCACTGGCAAACCTATAAGAAACGATTCAATTAAGAGTGAAGATTGTTTTATTGACCACACAAACTCACGTTGGTAATCTGGAATCGTAATGTCGCCATTTTGCCACATTTTAAATAGCCCGCTTAGTGTAAAGTCAGATGGATATGTTGTAATGTCGTATTCAATCAAAACTTCTTGTTCGTCTTGCTGTTCTTCTTCTATTTCTAAAGTTTCGTATTGTATCATATTTCCGATTTGTCTTGTTGAACTTTTTATCGTTTGATGTTGCTTAGGTCGGCGGTTTGGTTGACGCTAACGTCAATCTGTCTAAAAGCCATTAGTTGACTCAAAATTAGTTTAAAAAATATTCCATCAAAGCATTAGAAAGCTTTTAATCCTCATAAAACAGATTTTGAAGTTGTTGAAAACTTAAAGTAGTTGTATTGAATGGCGACAAGGCTCCTGAGGGAGAATTCTAATGTGACAACACTCATCTTACTATAACACTTCCCAAACTATCTTTTCTACGAGCAAATCTTTCTTATTACTTACCTTTTTTCTGTTTGTTAGCAGATGTTATTTGTATCTTCTCTTTGTTAGTTCAATAATTCTTTGTCCTCTCAGCAGTATTTTCAATCCATTTCTCCTCAAGGAAATATGCGGCTGTTTTTTTTCATGTTCATCAATACCATATTTGTAGGTCGCAAGTATGTCATGGTAGGATAGCAGTCCGACAATGGTTTTATTTTCTATTGCAACAACAGGTAGGATATCAATATTTTCTTTAGCCATTGCTCTCACCGCAGTTTTAAGAGTATCATTTAACTGTATAGATACATGATGCTCTTTCAGTAAAGTCTTTATTTTTTTATCCGGAGGATAGTTACGGCTGAATAAGTTTAAGGAGCTTAATACTCCTTTATACTCACCATCATTATTGGATACAATAAAATAGTTCGATTTAATGTCTTGCTCTTTATTTAACCATTCACGAACCTCTTTTATACTGTTATCTTCACTTATGATAACTCCACTGTTCTTTATAACCTGCTCTACTGTAACACTTTCCAATAGATCAGATTCATAGGAGAGAGGAGTTCTAACGCCTCTCTGCGCAATTTTCTCTGTCATAATAGTATTCTCCATCAAAAAGAAGGAAACGATATAAGAAGCAACACAAGATAAAATAAGCGGAAGTAAAGCATTGGATTGAAAAGTAGTTTCAAATGCAAAAGCAATTGAGGTCAATAGCGCTCTTGATGCACCGGCAAACATTGCTGCCATACCCACTAATGCAGCCAGTGGAATGGTGATACCTGATGAGGGGAACAGATAAAGGGTCAACATTCCTAATAACGCACCTGTGGCTCCTCCAATAGTAAGCAGGGGAGCTAAAGTCCCTCCTGATGTTCCGCTTCCTAATGCAATAGCCCATGAGATAAATTTTAAAATACAAAGAGAAAGAATAACCTGTATGGTTAAGTTGCCTGAAATCACATTCGTAATATTCTCGTATCCGACACCAAGCGTAAGTGGTGAAATGTAACCTATTATCCCCACTAACACCCCTCCAATGGCAGGCCACCACATCCAATGAACCGGTAGCTTTTCAAAACCTTTTTCTATAATGTAAACTGCTTTGCTTACGAAAACAGAAAGCAACCCAATGATAATACCCAATATGCCACAAATAATTAAACCAGATATATTGGGATAGGCGATATTTTCTACCTCGAAAAATGGAGTTTGACTAAATAGAATATGGTGACCTGCGGCTCCTACCGTGCAGGCTATTGCAACGGGAATAAGAGAGTGTGGCGAAAACTCAAACAATAACAGTTCTATTGCTAAGAAAATAGCAGCTATCGGACTACCAAATATTGTGGCCATACCGGCTGTTGCACCTGCTGCAAGTAATATTTTTCTTTCATGGTGCGATATTCTTAAGATTTGTCCAATCGTTGAACCTAATGCCCCGCCCGTTGCAATGATTGGTCCTTCTGCACCAAATGGTCCCCCTGTTCCTATTGATATCGCAGAGGAAAGTGGTTTTAGATAAGTGATAGTTGGTTTTATTTTACTTTGATTAGTCAGAATTTGCTCCATTGCCTCAGGAATACCATGACCACGGATAGCTTTGGAGCCATACAGAGCCATTAAACCAACAAGTATCCCTCCGATAGCCGGAATAAGAATAACAAATACCCCAAGTGAATTAGCAGCAGGAGTTGAGTGTGAAAATGAAAAATCTCCAAAGAATGAAATATTTGTGAAGAGGTTGATAAGGTAAATTAGAAGCTTCGCTATAATACTTACTATCACTGCAATTATGAGAGCGATAAAAGAAATGGTCAGCAGCCTTTGCTTGTTATCATCTTTCTGTGGCTCAAAGTTCTCAACCTCCAAGGTTGGACCTAATGAAGGAGAGATTGGAATTCCGTTGTTTAATGAATCAGTTTTTCTCATTTCAAATATAATCCGATAATATAGTTCTCATAAATAATATCCGCCAACGAATTAGATGTGGGGGATTTGGCAGAAATAAAATCTAACTAACAAGTTAATCTAAAGTCCAATAGTTGAACAGCTATCAAGTTTTAATCTTCAAGTTATTCTATTATAAATATCCGATAAACGGATTATAATAACTTCCTTTTTGATCACATTCTATACCCTTGAAGTACCTATTGCTGTTTATCTGCACAGGTGAAACAACTAACCACTTTCCCTTCTGTTTTTACCAATAGTCTTGGTTCATTACATAATCTGCTTTAAGAAATATTCTTGTCCGCTTCATTGTCTTTTCCTTTTAAAAGCATTAATCATCAATACTAAAATCTCCCTGGTAAAACTTTCTCTTGAAAAAATAAACTCAATAGAGTTAGTCGTTTTGTCAATTTCAACTTTCACTTCCTTCTCTGCTTTTCCTTCGTTTGCAAAATTAGTAAAATCGCTTCTGTTTGTAAATATGGTTTTGTCTTAGAATTCTCTTAAAGGGACTCTGCAGTATTAACTGTAACAGCATTAAGCATTTCGTAAAAACGAAAGTGATAATACTATTCTATCTCCGGCAGGTCTTCCGAAGGAGCTTCACCGATGTTTAATGCTACATACTCCTCTTCCTCCCCCACAGGGTTAATTCCCGCGATGCCTTTTTGCTTTGGGGAATAACCCTGAGGTAATCAATGCGAGCAGCGAAAAAATGCTTCACGAAAAACTGGAATACATTCACCATA
>CAYRJA010000001.1:0-75137 GCA_964424455.1 uncultured Bifidobacteriaceae bacterium | reverse complement strand
TCTGTTACAGCAGAAGGATATGAACATAGCTCCGCTTCATTCTATTATTTCGACAAAGCGTTTCATTTTCAGATGATTCATTTTAGAAGGAATAATGAATGGGTGATAATAAAAAAGAGTTAAATGAGTAGTGTTACTACCTTGACCGCAGGGTTATCCTGCCTTGCTTTTAAACCCTCGCTCAGGATTAACCCTGCGGGAGAGGAAAGTAAAACAAACCTCAGCAAAAATATCTTGATTGTAAACTTTTCATTTTCCTCTTGCTGTCAATATTATTTTTTACAGGTGATAATTCTTGTTCATTGCATCCGCATATTGAAAAATGAGACAGTATAAAATATTCTTAGCGCTCAATTATCATACTGCTGTCCAAATATCAGTTCCTTTTTTTCTTTTCCTCCTGATTTGTATTTTGAACAATCTGTTTCGATACTCATAATGCCCGGAGGTTTCTCAAATTTTATATCAGGCGAAATGTTTAATGATTTGTCTGCATAAACTTTTTGAAGAAAGATTGCCCATATAGGTAACGCCATACTTGCGCCTTGTCCAAACTGTATAGACCTGAACCGAATCACACGATCATCACCGCCTACCCAAACACCCCCGGCAAGTTGCGGAGTTATTCCCATAAACCATCCGTCAGTATTATTCTGAGTAGTTCCTGTTTTCCCGCCAACATCCGAAGTAATATTATATCTGAAGCGCAGGCGCATAGCGGTTCCGCTGTTCACCACATTTTCCAGCATTTTCACCATCACATAATTTACTTGCTCATTAATTACTTCTACTCGCTTTGGAGTGAAATCTTTTACAACCATGCCACGACTATCCTCAATTCTTCTGATATAAAACGGTTGAGTGTATATCCCATTATTGGCAAATGTTCCATAAGCGCCTGTCATTTCATAGACAGAGATATCAGGTACTCCTAAACATAATGAAGGATAAGGGTCCATGTTACTCTGTATTCCCATCCGGCGCGCCATATTTATCATCGGCTGTGGACCGATTTGTTTCATCAGGAATGCGCTTATACAGTTTACCGATCCGGCAAGTCCTTTATATAAGGTCAACATGCCTCCATATTTGTTATCTGAATTTTCCGGTGACCAGTTATTATATTTTTCAAACACTACTCTTGTATTAGGTACTTCATAGCAAGGGCTGTAACCATTTTCAATAGCAACAGTGTAAAGAATCGGTTTGATAGTAGAACCAACCTGCCGCTTAGCAGTGATGTTTACATGGTCGAATTTAAAGTAGCGATGATTAATTCCACCTACCCATACTTTCACTTCTCCTGTATGCGGGTCGGTAACCATAAAACCGGTATGGAGAAAAAATTTATAATACTTGAGTGAATCGTAAGGAGTCATTACCGTGTCCACATCACCTCTGTAGGAGAATACAGTCATAGCGATAGGTGTGTTAAAAGACTTTTTTATAGAATCGGTGGAAGCCCCGTCATGCTTCATTCTGATGTAGCGATCACTTTGTTTCATGGCTGCATCAATAAATGAATTGTCTTTTCCCCATGGAACCGCCCCTTTGTAACTTTTGTAGAACTGCTTTTGCAAATCAGCCATCTGTGATTGAACTGCCTGCTCTGCATACTTCTGCATCTTGTAATTAATGGTAGTATAAATCTTCAGTCCGTCTTTATAAATATTGTAGTCTGTTCCATCCGGTTTTTTGTTCTCTTTACACCACTTCATTAAATCCTGACGAAGTTGCTCTCTGAAATATGTAGCAACACCTTCGTTATGATCAGGGCTTACATAATGGAGTTTAATATCCTCTTTCTTCAATGAATCAAATTGGGTTTGTGTGATATATCCATATTTCTCCATTTGACCCAGCACTGTATTTCTGCGCTCCTTACTTAATTTCGGATTACGACGAGGATTATACATAGTGCTTCCTTTCAGCATACCGACAAGGACAGCAGCTTCTTCTACTTTCAGTGAATCGGGAGTTTTATTAAAGTAAGTTCTTGCAGCGGACTTTATACCATAAGAGTTATCACTAAATGCAACTGTGTTAAAATATAAATTGAGAATTTCATCTTTAGTATAACGGCGCTCAAGTTTTACGGCAGTAATCCATTCCTTCATTTTCTGCATTACCCGTTTTATCGGATTCTTTTCTCTTTGCGAAAAAAGATTTAAAGCAAGCTGTTGCGTAATAGTACTCGCACCGCGTTTGTCACCCATAAGAGTAGAAACAATTCCGCCTACAGTTCCCCAGTAATCAATGCCGCTGTGAGAATAAAACCGGATATCTTCTGTAGCAATCAATGCGTTCTTCAGCACTGCGGGAATTTCTTCAAAAGATGCTTCACTGCGATTCTGGAAATAATATTTTCCAAGCAACATGCTGTCAGAGGAGTACACCTCTGTAGCAAGAGAGCTTTTGGGATTTTCCAACTCTTCGAATGAGGGCATTTTCCCGAAGAATCCGAGCGTAACTAATACAATAACCAATATAAAGGATAGCAGACTGCCCGCCACGCACAGCCACAATATTATCAGTCCACGGTTTGAAGATTTTTTTGACTTTGCCATTCAGAAAATTGCTTGTGTAAAAATAGATTGAACGACGGGCTTATTGATAATTCTTTTCAAAAAATTCTATATACTCCTCAAGATTTTTCGATTTAAAAAATAATGGGAAGTTCTTGTCGTCAATAATGAAAATATAATGGTCTGAATTAGATGCTTCTTCAAAGAAAGTATCATGTGATAATAAATCTTCATAGTATGTCATCGCTTCTGCACTGTTTTTCATTTGTCTCACCGTAATCATTTGCTGTTTGCTGTCGAGCATCATAGTTGGAGATATTGAATAATTCATCAGCGCATAATTCTGACGGGTGAAATCTGTAAGTGAGTCCACAAAACTATTTATTCCCGGTTCATTTCCTGTAAACAGAATAACCACAAACTGCGGATTAGCCGGACGGAACTGATAATTTGTTTTCACTACTGTTACAGTATCTGCAGGTTCTTTTTTTATAGGGGGCGTTTTCTTGTTCTTTTCTGCATCCGCCTTATCTATCAGTGCAAGAATCTGTTTAGCTTTTTCCTGCTCTTCACCGATAGGATATTTCAGGATAATATTTTTCAGTGCTGTTTTAAACGAGTCCTGCGGCTGTACTTTCCCTATGGAGAACGCTCTAAGTAAATCAAACTTTGCAGCAATCGGATTAGGGTTGTATAAAAGGTGTGACCGGTTGACCCGGTTAATAACGGCAGTATATTTCTTCAATGTAAAACTGTCATAAGTGGCTTCATAATAATCATTCAACGCATCTTCAATCTTTTCACTTTTCTGGATATAGCCCGGATCATTAATGATTTTAGCAAATACACTTCCGGCTTGCTTTCCTGTAACAAGTTGCTTGTAGTAATCAGCCTTTGCAGTATTGCCGGCGCTTCCATATAAAATATAGAGAGCATATTCTGACGGAGCAGTATATTCACTATCCTGAAATCTGTTGAGTAGTTTCTCATAGGTTTCAATTGCCTTGGATTGGTCGCGCAATTCGTCTTTGTAAATTCCCGCAAGAGTGTAATAAGCGAGCATGATTTTATCATCAGATGCTTTTCGCTGCTCCGGGGTCAGTGGAACCTCTTTTAGTAAATCTTCACGGGTATCTTTTTTAGAAGTATTACTGTTTGTGGTATTGGTCTTTGTTCCATCTTCTACATTAATAATATCACTTTTTTTATTGCTTCTTCTCCAGTTGTCTTCATTCGGACGATTACCCCATTGTTTTTTAAAGTCGTTAAAACCGGAACTTTTTGCTACGGCATTATAAAAATACCATCCACCCTTTTCATCGCTTGTTGTTTGTGGTTTAAAATTATTGGCGAGTGGCAAAGTGTTTTTAATAGAATCCTGATATGATTTTTCTTCTTTCTGACGGATAAGATCGTCAATAAAATTATTTCTGTCTTTCTCACTCATGGCTGCAATCATTTGCAAACTATCCTGCAACTGAATAATATTTATTTGTTCAACAAGCCGGTCAAGAATATCCGTGCGCTTTTTTATTTCATCATAGTTATCCGTTGTTTTGCTGATGAAAGCAATGGTACTGTCATAGTTCTGTTTGGCAGGAATATAATCAGGTATCGCAAAATCCATTTCAGCTAATTTCAGATAAGCCATACCCTTTTGATTCATGTTGGTAGTGCTGTTGTCAATACAAATCTTCAGATTTTTTATTGCATTCTTTTTGTCGTTCTGTTTCAGATAAACCTGTGCAATAGCATAATAAATCTGATCGCGGAACTCTTCATACTTGTCATCACGCGCCATTTTTTCCAGCAAATCAAGTATCTCCCCGCTCGAACTTTTTCCCGCAGTGGAAAAAGAGTTGGCAATATTAATCTTCGTGTAGAATTCCATTTTATAGTTGGGATTCATCCGGAGAACACTTTTATAGGTCTCTATTGCTTTGTCGGAGTTTTGAGTCATCTGATAAAGCTGAGCAAGAATATAAGTGTAGCGTATCTTTTGCTTTTTATTCTTTGTAAGAGCAATAGCAATGCGAAGCGGCTCGATAGCTTCTTTATATTTTTGTTGATCAATCAACATTCCGGCAGTAATCAGTTCAAATTGACCGCGCAGTTCATAAGGAAATTTCGAATCATTGTAAATGGCTTTAATCACTGCATTAGCTTCATCATATTTTTTCAAAGCAATGTATGATTTCAGCAGCCACAACATCGCCTGATTACGGATGGGCTTGTGCTGTAAACTGAATCCTTCCTTTGTTTTCGCCCATGGAATTACTACATCGCCGATTTTATTTTTTTTCTGCCCGGAAGTTGTTCCTTTTTGTTTTTTCTTTTTGCTGTTTTTAGTTGTCTGTGAGGGGTTTTTGAATGTAGCAACAATATACTGATTGGTAGCCAGCGCTGGTTCATAATCCTTTTTATAGTAGTATGATTTTCCAATCAGATAATAGCAATCGTCCACCCATTTGCTTTTAGGGTGCAGTTCTGTTACAACGGTAAGTTTGGTGATTACCGAATCCAGGTCATTACTGGGTCCTGTGCCTCCACGCTCATCTTTATTCAAAGGAAGTAGTTTGGTATAATCATCTTCAAGGGAAGAGGACATACCGGCAACTACTTTGTTCAGTTTTAGCTTACCGTAATAATATCCATTATACCGCGCAGTAGTATTGTGATATATCTTGCACCCGGAGAGTGCAAGCAACGATACAATAAATAAAGAGAGTAATAATTTGTTATTTACCAAGTGATACCTGAAATTTCGAGCTATCTTTGAACGCACTCAATTCAATAATATTTGAATTATTTCAGACAAAGATAGTATTTCCCCGAATGACGGAGAATAAGAAGCCCACAGAGAAGTTGTTGAAAAAGCTATCCAGTAAATACCGGCTGGTAGTAATGAATGATGAAACATTTGAAGAAGTTTCGTCATTCCGCCTCACGCGCTTTAATATTTATGTGCTGCTGAGCACCGTGTTCGTTATTCTTGTAACACTGATTACTTCCATTATCGTTTTCACTCCGTTGAAACAATATATACCGGGCTATACAGATATCGGAATGAGAAAAAAGGTTTTAACACTGTCCTTGAAAACAGATTCCCTCGAAAACATACTGCGCGCCAATGATACTTTTCTGGTGAACCTTCAGAATATTATTAACGGCGGAGAACCCATAGAGAAAATTGATACTCCGGTAATAAAAACAGATAACCCAAACCGGTTTGATACTATTAACCTGAAAAAGGTCTTTCCACAGGAATCAAAACTTCGTAGTGAAGTGGAAAATGAAAGTCAGTTCAGAGTTAATCTGAATTTAGCCCGTGACCAGATAAAGAAGGGCGACAAAAAAATTACTGACTTCTATTTTTTCCCTCCAGTGAAAGGATATGTTACAAACGACTTTAATCCTAAACAAGGTCATTACGGGATAGATATTGTTGCACCCGAGAATGAACCCATAAAAGCCACTCTTGACGGTGTTGTCGTTTTTTCCGGATGGACTTCCGAAACCGGTTATGTAATAGCCATACAACACTCAAATAATTTAATATCTTTGTACAGACATAATTCTGTGCTTTTGAAGAAAGAAGGTAGTTATGTAAAAGCCGGTGATGTAATTGCCATTATCGGCAACAGTGGAGAACTGACCTCGGGACCTCATCTGCACTTTGAGTTGTGGTACAACGGACTACCTCTTGACCCCAAGGATTACATCGTTTTCAATTAATTTAAACACACCTGAATCATGTTCAACACTAAAACTACAGAAACTCATTCAGCAACGAGTACACCTTCCACACCCTCCTCTCCCGGAGCAGTTAATCTTATTGGCTCGGGCACTTCAATAGAAGGAGAAATCGCCTCCGATGGCGATATTCGTATTGATGGAAAAGTAAAAGGCACCATCACTTCCAAATCTAAAGTAGTGATAGGCGCTTCCGGCTCCGTTGATGGCGACATCGTTTGCGAGAATGCCGATGTAAGTGGAAAAATTTTCGGAACAGTGGAAGCGGAAGACATTTTGTTCCTGAAAGCCAATGCCTATATTGAAGGTGATATTACCACCACTAAATTAGTAGTGGAGTCAGGCGCTAAGTTTAATGGAAACTGTCGTATGGGTATTAAAGAAATTAAACCCAACAGTGAGAAAATCACCCCAACTCCCCAACTCCAGAAAAAGGAAGCCGTTTAACACCACCGATTACCTTCGTTACTCCGGTATTGCTTTTCAGTTAGTTGCTACAATTCTCCTGTTCTTTTTTATCGGTTACGGGTTAGATAATTGGCTGCAACTGAGTTTTCCTGTTTTTAAATTATCACTTTCCTTTTTAGGAGTTATTGTTTCACTTTATTTAGTGATAAGAGAAATTTCAAAACGGAAATAAATTATTCCTTTATATTCTATTCTCATTATTACTGCTATAGTTTTTCTTTGTGTTGAGAACAGATGTACTACCTGTTATTGGCTTCATCAAAAACCATGTTGTACTCAATAATTAACAACTGATTAAATTTTGTTCGCTATGATAAGAATCATATTTTCATAGTATAGGGTAATTGATTTTTGTTACAAATAACTTAATAAAATGAATCAGACACACCTTCACCTAATGATAACCCATCTGCCGATTTTTGGCTCCATTCTGGGTGGGCTTGTTTTGGCTTATGGGCTTTGGACAAAATCCAATCAAACAAAAATTGCTGCTTACTACATTTTCATCATTTCCGCAATTGGTGCAGGCATTGCTTACCTGACCGGTGAAGCGGCAGAAGATACTGTTGAAAATATTCAGGGAATTATAAAAGATACTATTGAAGATCATGAGCATTTTTCCGTCTATGCTTTGGTGTCGCTAATTATTCTTGGTGTTACTTCCATTGGTGGACTCTTCCTGACTTTAAAGGACTCTGCTTTGACACGAAAAACCGCTTTTGTGATTTTATTTCTTTCTCTTATCAGTTTCGGATTGGTTGCATGGACAGGTTATCTCGGTGGTCAAATCCGGCACACGGAAATTAACTCCGTAAATGCAATACAACAATCAGGCGGAGAACATGAGGATGATGATTGAATAATATCACTTTCTAAATTGAAAGAAAATGACAAGGTCAATTTTCAGCAGATATGTTTTGCCATTCATCCAGTGGTTTGCGTTAATGGTTCTTATCGCCATAGCTATTGATTACTTCTTTCACCGTTTTCAGATTGTTGCAGTTGGTCGTTACTTGGGATTCGTTGGAACAGTTGTAATTATTCTCTCCTTCGTTTATTCGTTGCGTAAAAGAAAAATAATTGAATATGGCAGCCCCAAACAACTATTACTTATTCATGAATACATGGCTTGGGCTGGTTCAATTATGATTCTGGTTCATGCAGGCATTCATTTTAATGCGTTACTTCCGTGGCTTGCCGTGCTGATGTTACTTATTGCCGTGGCTTCGGGATTAGTTGGAAAATTCCTGCTAAAAAAAGCCAACGAAACATTTAAGGAAAAACTTCAGGTATTAATAAAGAGTGGTATCACTAAAGATGAAGCAGAGAAAAAATTATTCTTCGATTCCATTACTGTTGACTTAATGAAAAAGTGGCGGGTTGTTCATCTGCCCATAACACTTCTGCTCGGTATCTTATCGCTCATGCATATTATAACGGTAATCATGTTCAGCTAATGAAACGAACTATTGTTTTCCTGATTACAGTAGCCCTCATTGTGCTTTCAGCGCTATTTCCTCATCTGATGCTGAATCCCGGTGAACTTATTGAAGGGCATCAGAAAATTAAAAACGATTGCACTGCCTGTCATAAACCATTTTGGGGAATTGAGACAAGCAGATGCATCAGTTGTCATAAGCTGGACGAAATTGGGATGAATGATTCTTCTAAAAACAATCTCTCAAAAGAAAAGAGAATGCTCTTATTTCACAGCAAACTGAAAAATCAGGAATGCACAAGTTGTCACACCGACCATAAAGGATTACACCCACAGATTTCAATAAGTAGTTTCGACCACGACCTGCTGACTACCGAAATGAAAACAAACTGTAACAGTTGCCATGGCAAGCCGATAGATAAATTGCACAATCAACTTTCCGTTTCGTGCAATAGTTGCCACAACACGAACAGTTGGAAATTTACAGGTTCATTCAACCACGACCTGATAACAGGCGTAAACAAAAACAACTGCTCTTCATGCCATCAGAAGCCGGACGATTCTTTTCATCAATCATTACAAAACAATTGCGACAAATGCCATACTACTAATAAATGGTCGCCATCCACCTTCGACCATTCTCCTTATTTTGTTCTCGATGAAAACCACAATGCGAAGTGCATAACCTGCCACACAAATAATAATTACAATGTATTTACATGCTACGGTTGTCATGAACACTCTGAAAATAAAATCACCAAAGAACATCAGAAACATAACATTTATAACTTTTCAGACTGCGCCTCCTGCCATCGAAGTGGTGATGAACACGACATAAAAGAATATGATAAAAACAAAAGAGAAATTAATAGTAAGGATATCGGAAATATTAAGGAGTATATTAAACCGAACAAAAAAGAAGATAAGAAGAAGGATAAAGACGATGATTAATAATCACAAAAATTAAAATGGAATATTATTGTACCCAACTCTGATATAGAGGAATGGCGGGTGAAGTAATGAAATGAACTTGGGTACTCCTATCAAACCTTTATGTAAGGTGAAAGTGTTATGCTTCTAATACCTCCACTTCGCCAAACCCCAAACTGTTATGGTTTCATAATTTTATTCAGCACACTTGGCATCTGAATTAAATCGTAATTATGATTAAAGACTAAAAGTGTATTTTTCCATTCCGGTGAAAATTTTTCTTTGTATTCGCGCAGTCCTTTGTAATGAGCAAAGCGGGGAAGGTTTTCATACAAGAATTTTAATATTATCTCGGCTGAATCCGGGTGTTGTTCGTTGCCGCTCATAGGTACCATCCCCAGATTTACTTTTGTTATTGATTTTGTTTTGAAGTAAGCAAACATCTTTACAAAAAGAAAATCCATTACACCATTAGGAGCATCATTCAGCATACGCTGCATATCATAAGTACCTTCTCCTGCGGCGTAATCAGGAATAATATTAAGAAATGCCACTGCTTTTTCTTCATCATTTTCAACCACCAAAACAGTTTGACTCTTTATCTCTTCCCATATAAATTTCCCCTGTGAAAAAACACTTTCCTCTTTTTCCCTTCTATTCAACCATTCATCGCTGATTAGTTTAAGTTTTTGCATCAGTCCGTCTTTCAATGGCGGCTCATATATCTTGCAGACATATCCTGCCTTTTCAATTTTTGAAATTGCATTTCTCAAACTTTTTTTCTCTCCACCTTCCAAAGTAAAGTTAGAAATATCCATTATCGCCTCCTGTCCAATTACGACCGATTTCTTTTTCAGCGACTTGAATAAGTTTAGTTTTTCTTCCGGTACACGGTAATAAACAGGAATCAAATCTTTATCCTTACAAAAATGCTCAAACTCTTTTATTGCCCCCTCAACTGCTGTGTCATTTTCAGCAACAGGTAATTCAAGCGCTACTGCATAATCTCCTGCAACACGGTAAGCAATGAAAGCATTATTATTTTCAGTCAGGAAAATTTCTTTTTCATAGTATGTTTTGAAATAATCAAGCGTGGAGTTCCCATACTTCTTAACTAATCCTTTAGCTGTTTCCAATTTATGTTCATCTTCTTCTCTTTCCTTTTTTATGAAAGGTTTAATCAAAGTAAAAAGTAGAAAAGCCACAGCGGATGTACCTAAAAAATTGATACTGTCTAAAAAACGGTGAGCAAATACAGATTGCGGAATCAAATCTCCATGTGTAAATAAAAAGAAACTGTCGAATGTATATCTAATACTCTGTAACAGAGAAAAATCTATTCCAAAATGTTTTTTATCTAAAAAATAAAATCCGGTTACTCCATAAGCAATAACAGCAAGCAGTAAAGCAAATGAAGCAATCACTCCGGTTTGTCTGAAGCGCCTGTCTCCTCTCAGCCGGTACTGTTTCCGGGTGATAATAAGCACTACAAGCGTAAAAGAGGCGAACAGCGCTTCTTCATAGTCTAATGCTTTTGTCAGATGACCGATGATAGACAAACTGCTAAGTGTAACAGCCATTATCCATGCAACTCTTAACCCTTTAAAAAGAGATATTGAAAGTAACAGAAGGATGACTCCGGCAGCAATCACTGTGTAATTTGAACCGGTAATAGCTTCAACAGGAAAAATATTTTCGATGGTGTGAAGCCGCTTATAAATAGGTGGAGTCAGTACAGAAAAAACATTTATCAATCCCAGTATAAAGATTAATACAGGAGGAAAAATCCGGTAGCCCAGATGTTCGCGGCTGATAAAAAAACTAAGCACTCCTGCAAACAACGGCGCTACGAATTCAAAAAACCGGAACATAAGCGCCACACTCACTGCGCTTAGAGTGCTCATTCCGAATTGATGAAGAACAATAGTTAACGCTACTTCAACCGTTCCAACACCTTTTATAACCGGAGATGCCATTAATACTATCAGTACTGTTGTATATCCGATGATTCCTGTTTTGGCAGAAGGAATAATTCCAACAGCGGCAATTGCAATAATCAACTGAAGAATTCCTGTAACTTCAATTGTTAATGAGCATAAAATATTTTTTAAAAAATTTTGCTTTGAGAATTTGCCGGATACCAGTTCATCTATCACCATCGCATAATCCGGAAGATAACGATGGATTATTTTATTCACCCAACCCTTTCTCAGCACAGAAAGAATAAGGAGCACAAATAGAAATGCGATAATGAACAAGAAGAATGCTGCGGTCTTTTCAATACCTGTCAAGTCCTTCATGTACAACAAATACAAAATAGCAGGCAGCACTACAATAAACACAGTAATGAACCCGCTTAACAGGTACAGCACCGATGCCAGATGAATCTGTGTGCGAGAGATGTTTTTCTTCTCTATAAAACCGGTAAAAAACATCTGTGAAGTGACATTTCCTCCGGGTAAAAAGGTGCCTATCAGGTTTCTCCTTAAAAATAATTTTAAGGAATCGGAAAACGATATGGTATGTCTGATACTTGCGAAACAGTAGTAGTACATACCGCCTTGCAGAAGAATATAAATACCTGTTACAGCAAGTCCAATTGCTACATATAGCGGGTTGGCTTGCGAAAGAATATTCCCTACTTCCTTAATTTCACTATGCTCATGACGGATAAAATAAATTGCCAGCAGAATGAAAAAAAATGCAATGATGCCTCTGATCCAATATCCGTTCCCGCTTATTCTCTGAATAAATTTTTTCATCCGGACAGTAAAATGTTATCAATACATTAATTGTAACAGTACAAGGTTCTGAAAAAGCTATTGAGTATAACCTGCTGTTCAATTATCTTAAAATAAAAGTAGAACATTGATTCTGATAACGCAATAAAAATATTTAGAGAATTAAATTGTAAAGGAGTTCCGAATGTCAGTGTACATTCATACTCTTTTCCACCGCTTCGTATAATTCTTCCTTTGTAAAGGGCTTAGGTAAATAATAAGTATGGTCGTATGAGATAATGTTTTTTAACAGTGGTGGAGCTGACCCAGCCGAGAAAAATATCATTGGAAGATTTTTCATTGTACTATCTGACTTCACCAATTGCAGAAAACCCAGTCCATCTGTATCGGGCATCATCAGGTCGCAAATAACTACATCCGGGCGGTTTTTTTTTGCAAGCTCAAACCCTGACTTTCCGTTTATTGCAGTGAGTACTTTATATCCGTTCAACTCCAAAAGCTCAGCCGTATTTTCTCTTACTTCCAGATTATCCTCTATGACTAATATGGTATTCATTGCCTACAAAACAATAACAATTCCTACTGCAATGAAATGATATAAGTCATAACTGCGGTAATGAAGTGAGGCACTCACCCACTTCTACAATTTTTAAATCTTCAATTTGGAATCTATTACATTTGCCCATCCAAAAAATCTCACTAAAAAAATTTTAATTCATGGCTTACTTATTTACCTCTGAGTCGGTTTCTGAAGGACATCCCGATAAAGTTGCTGACCAGATTTCTGATGCACTGATTGATAACTTCCTTGCATTCGATAAAGATTCTAAAGTTGCCTGCGAAACGCTTGTTACTACAGGACAAGTTGTTTTGGCAGGAGAAGTAAAATCCAAAACTTATCTTGATGTACAAAAAATTGCACGCGATGTGATTGTTCGCATTGGTTATACCAAGAGCGAGTACATGTTTGAAGCCAACTCCTGTGGAGTGCTTTCTGCAATTCATGAGCAGTCTGCTGATATTAACCGTGGTGTGGAACGGAAGAGTAAGATAGACCAGGGTGCAGGCGATCAGGGAATGATGTTCGGATATGCTGTAAATGAAACGGATGATTATATGCCGCTTCCACTTGATCTTGCACACAAGCTGTTGATTGAGTTAGCAGCGCTTCGCCGTGAAGACAAACAGATAAAATATCTGCGCCCGGATGCTAAATCACAAGTAACACTTGAGTATGATGATAACAACAAGCCGGTTCGTATTGATGCCATTGTTATCAGCACTCAGCACGATGATTTTGATACCGATGAAAAAATGAGCGCTAAAATCAGAAAAGATATGATTGAAATTCTGATTCCGCGTGTGATAAAAAAATACCCAAAACATAAACATCTGTTCAATAACAAAATCAATTATCATATCAACCCCACCGGAAAATTTGTAATCGGCGGACCGCACGGTGACACAGGTGTTACAGGAAGAAAAATTATTGTAGATACTTATGGCGGAAAAGGCGCACACGGCGGAGGCGCTTTTTCAGGTAAAGACCCCTCAAAAGTAGATCGCTCTGCCGCTTATGCCACCCGCCACATTGCAAAAAATCTTGTGGCTGCCGGTGTGTGTGACGAAGTATTGGTACAGGTTTCTTATGCTATTGGTGTAGCAAAGCCAATGGGAATTTTTGTAAATACTTACAACACTTCCAAAGTAAACATGAGCGATGGCGAGATTGCAAAAACAGTGGAAGAAGTATTTGATATGCGCCCTTATGCTATTGAGCAGAGATTGAAACTTCGTAACCCTATTTATTCCGAAACAGCTTCTTACGGACACATGGGACGCAAACCACAAACTGTAACAAAAACCTTCACACAGCCCGGAGGAAAAGTAAAGAAAGTGAAAGCAGAACTCTTTACATGGGAAAAGCTTGACTATGTAGGTAAGGTGAAGAATGCTTTCGGACTGAAGTAAGTCAGAACTAAAATTCCTGTTCTGTTACAGTAATACATTTAACAGAACTTCAGTTTCATTAATTATAACAGCTACTCAATAAGATGAGTAGCTGTTTTGTTTTAGACAATTTCTCACTGTAATAAATAAGAAGGAAGAACGCAGACTGCAATTAGGCTTGCATTTCCTTTCCTATGGCGTTATCATACAGTCCTTTCCAGTAATTAATATCTCCTAAGTCCTCGTCATCAATATAAATTGCATCATCAAGCACTTCACCAAGCAGAGAGAAATCAATTTCAAACTGACTGAGTAAGTCAATGAATGTATCCTGCTGCTCAGGTGTTACAGTTACTACTACTCTGCTCTGTGCTTCACCAAACAGGAAAGCATCTTTACGAAAGCTTTCATCTGTGCTGATGTCAAACCCGTTGTTACCTGCCATTGCGGATTCAAGCAGTGTTACAAACAATCCTCCGTCACTGCAATCATGTGCTGATTGAATCAATCCTGCGCGAATCAGTTGCTTTACCGTATCCTGTAACACGATTTCTTCATCTAAGTTGAAGTAAGGAGCAGGTGAAATCTTTTGTCCGCAAATATTTGCGAGGTATTCTGATGAACTGATGTCCTCTTTCGATTCACCTATCAGATAAATCAGGTCACCGGCATTTTTAAAATCAAGTGTAGTCTGATGTTTCATATTATCCATTAACCCCAACATTCCTATAGTCGGAGTTGGGAATACAGGACCATCATCTGACGACTGATTGTAGAAACTTACATTACCTCCTGTAATAGGCGTATCTAATTTCTTGCACGCTTCCCCCATTCCCTTAATTGCATTGACAAACTGCCAGTACACTTCGGGATTGTAAGGATTTCCAAAATTCAGGCAGTTGGTTACTGCACAGGGTTCGCCACCTGTACAAACAATATTTCTTGCTGCTTCACTCACTGCAATGGCTGCACCGGTGAAAGGGTCGGCATGAACATACCGCGCATTGCAATCTACCGTAAGCATTATTGCTTTATTCGATTTTTTAATCCGGATAACCGCAGCATCAGAAGGTTTGTTGGTAGATGAATTATTTATCTGCACAGTGGAATCATATTGCTCATATACCCACTTCTTGGAAGCGATGTTAGGCAGTTGAATCAATTGTTCAGCAACAGTACGAATATCAGACGGTTCAGGAATATTGTTGATGTCAAATTCTTTGGTTGTCGCAAAGTAGATAGGCTCTTTGTACTCGCGCTCATACACCGGAGCGCCGCCGCCCAGCACAAGCGATTCAGCAGACACATCTGCCACTAACTCATCATACATATAATATTGAAGGCGGTCACCGTCTGTTACTTCTCCTATCAGCGAACAATTCAAATCCCATTTTTTAAAAACTTCTTCCACCTCTTTCTCTCTTCCCTTTTTCACCACAAGCAACATACGTTCCTGTGATTCGCTCAGCAGGATTTCAAATGGTTTCATATTCTGCTGGCGCGTTGGCACTTTATCCAGATGAATGATCATTCCGGATTCTCCTTTTGCACTCATTTCTGAAGTAGAGCAAGTGATACCGGCAGCGCCCATGTCCTGCATTCCGATTAATGCGCCCGTTTCAATTACTTCCAGCGATGCCTCCAATAATAATTTTTCCTGAAAGGGATCGCCAACCTGTACACTCGGTAATTTTTCAGCGCTGTCTTCTGTAATATCTGCTGATGCAAAAGTGGCTCCGTGAATTCCGTCTTTCCCTGTTGCCGAGCCGACGATATAAACTAAGTTTCCCTTCCCGTAAGAAGTAGCGGAAACTGTTTTTCCTTTTTCAACAATTCCTGCAGACATGGCATTGACCAACGGATTGGTATTGTAACACTCATCAAAGAAAACTTCACCTCCCACTGTAGGAACACCAAATGCATTTCCATAATCACCGATTCCTTTCACTACGCCGCGCAGCAGATGTTTTGTTTTTTCTTCTTCCAGATTCCCAAACCGGAGAGAGTTAAGCGCCGCAACCGGTCGCGCACCCATTGTAAAAATATCGCGGTGAATACCTCCTACTCCGGTAGCTGCACCCTGATACGGCTCTATGGCAGAAGGATGATTGTGCGACTCTATTTTAAAAGCACAACCCAGTCCATCGCCAATATCCACTAATCCAGCATTTTCTTCTCCCGCTTTTGCCAGCAAATGTTTTCCTTCACGCGGCAGTGTTTTCAACCACTTGATAGAATTTTTATAGGAGCAGTGCTCGCTCCACATCACCGAATAAATACTTAGCTCCGTGAAATTAGGCGTACGACCTAAAACGGTTTTTACCTTTTCAAACTCCTCTGTTGAAAGACCAAGCTGAGCAGCCATTTCTACAGTAACTACAGATTCTTTTACCGACACTGACATAGAAAAAATTATTTATACGGCGAAGGTAGAAGAGAAACATGAATAGTAATTGAAGAAATAAAATTTGGGGATAATAAATTGACGGTATTGTAAAATATAAAATCATTTATGAGATGGTAAATGCGAAAGCAGAATAAAAAGATAGACAACCATAACACATAATGTGTATCAGCAATTGAGAATATGCAAATGCTTTGATAGGGTATTGAAGTATTTTATTGATTAGAGTAGTTACGTATATTTACAAGTTAGTAGTCATTGTAGGGCGACCCAATAAACAGACTGACAAAACGAAAATATGAGAAAAGTAATCGCAGCATTTAATACGACTGTTGACGGAAACTTTGACCATACTGTGGGAATAGCGGACGAAGAACTACATCAACATTACACTGACCTTTTAGACAATGCAGGTGTAATTCTTTATGGCAGGACTACATATCAGCTAATGCAATACTGGCAGACACTATTAAAAAATCCGTCTGGAGAAAAAACAGCGGACGACTTTGCCCGAGCAATAGACAAAATTCCAAAAATTGTTTTTTCTCATATCCTCAAGAATACAGATTGGGAAAGCGCAGAACTTGCAACAAAACCCCTTGAAGATTTGGTAAGAGAGTTGAAACAACAATCGGGTAAAGACATTTTTGTTGGTAGCCGTAGTTTAATTATCCAACTAATGAATTTGAATTTAATTGACGAATTTCAACTTTGTATCCAACCTGTTATTGCCGGAAAGGGATTGTCCTTATTTGAAAATATAAATGGCAGGACTATTTTCAAACTCAAAAAGACTAAAAACTTTACCAACGGTGCAGTTATTCTGTATTACGAGCCGATAAACCAAAAAACAAATTAAATATGAACAACAAAATAACGACGGTGACAGCAACAATAAATAGCCATAATTCCTGGCATACACGGACAATACATTGGAGAAATAACAACAATTATCACTGAGTTCAAGGGAAACGACCTTGTCGTTCCAATAATTGAAAAGTTTTTAGATAAACCAACGAATAGACAATATAAACAGTAAAATAAATTATATGACATCTCAACAAAAAATCACACCTTGTCTTTGGGTTGAAAAAGATGCAAACGCAGTAGTAGATTACTACCTTTCAATTTTTAAAGATGGTAAATTGAAAGACTACCAAAAATTCAAAAACCCACCTGAATTTGGTGGACAAGAATTTGACACAGCAGTTATGGAAATTGCAGGAGTAGAATTCTCCATTCTTGCAGCCGGACCTTTGTTTAAATTTAATGAAGCCGTTTCCTTTGTAATCAACACAAAAGACCAAGCCGAAACAGATTATTATTGGGAAGCATTAACTACTAATGGTGGCGAAGAAGGTGTTTGTGGTTGGTGCAAAGACAAGTATGGTTTATCATGGCAGGTAGTTCCGGTGGAATATTTTGAACTCATAAACAACCAAGACCAAACAGTAAGAGAAAAGGCATTAATGAATACATTTAAAATGAAGAAACTAATTTTATCAGAACTTAAATAATTTTAATATGGACAACAAAATAATTGTAACTGCAACCATAAATACAGATGCAAAAAAAGTTTGGGACTACTACACGAACCCGAAACACATTGTAAATTGGAATTTTGCCGACCCGAGTTGGCATTGCCCAACAGCTACCAACGACATGAAGGTTGGAGGTGTTTACAAAGCAAGAATGGAAGCCAAAGACGGAAGTTTTGGTTTTGACTTTGAAGCAGTTTATACAGAAATTCACGATGGCGAAAGTTTTGCCTATAAATTTGGTGGGCGACAAGCCTCAGTCGTGTTCAAAGAGCAAAACGGGCAGACCACAGTTACTGTAACATTTGACCCTGAAACACAAAATCCGGTTGAAATGCAGCAACAAGGTTGGCAAGCGATTTTAAATAATTTTAAAAATTACACTGAATCAAACTAACTGATGAGCAAAATATTTTTTGACAGTGGAATATCAATTGACGGATTTTTCGCAGGAGAAAACAGAAGTCCTAAAAATCCGATGGGTGGCGTATCAGGACAAATTCATTCGTGGATGTTTAATCAAAAAGCATTTTGGGAATACTTAGGGTTTGAGGGAGGTAAAGAAGATGGACCTGATGGGAAGTATATTAGAGAAACAATTGAGCGAGCAGGTGCATTCATTATGGGTAAGCGTATGTTTGAGGAAGGTGAGGTTAGTTGGCCAAATAACTTATATAAAACTGATGTTTATGTTTTAACCCACGAAAAGCGAGAACCTTGGATTCAAGAAGGAACCACTACTTTTTACTTCGTAAATGATGGAATAGAAAGTGCGTTGGGTAAAGCAAAGCAATCAGCAAAAGGAAAGGACATAAGAATACTTGGCGGAGCTAACACTATTCAACAATTTCTAAATGCAGGACATGTAGAAGAGTTTTTTATTCATATAACACCTGTTTTCTTAGGCAGTGGAATTAGACTTTTTGACGGCATTGACAAGGACAAATATGACCTTCAAATCTTAGAAGTAATACCGTCAGCATTGACAACACATTTAAGATATAAATTGATAAAGAAATAAAAAGTAAATTTTAAATAACCATATAAACATCATGGCAAAAACAAACATCTACTTGAATTTTCAAGGTAACACAGAAGAAGCGTTCAATCTTTACAAATCAGTTTTCAAAACGGAATGGGCAGTGCCAATTATGCGAATGGGAGATATACCACAACAAGAGGGAATGCCTCAACTTTCGGACAAGGAGAAAAAAATGGTAATGCATGTATCATTACCAATAATTGGTGGCACAAACATAATGGGGACAGATATGCTCGAAAGCATGGGACACAAGCTAACTATTGGCAACAACACAACCATTAGTTTAGAACTTGACACAAAAGCAGAAGCCGACAGAATATATAATGAACTTTCGCAAGACGGAACAGATTGTATTGCTCCACACGATGAGTTTTGGGGATATTGGGGCGTATGTCTCGACAGGTTTGGAATTCGATGGATGTTTAATGTTCCTAAACAACAATAATTCTGTCCCATGAGGATTTTCTTTTCGGCACTCTCCGCCAATCAAGGATTAATTTAGGTAAAAAAGTATAGTTTGGAAAGTGTTACAGTAAGATGAACGTTATAGTAAAAACATCGGCGGCTCTCCTTCGGAAGATCTGCCGGGGACAGAACCCTATCATAGAAAACGAATCTTAATAGCAAAAAAAATCTACTTGGTAAAACCTTATGACCTTATAAAAATAGATTGTTGCTTTTCTTGTATCATGCACTATCAAACTAAGAATAAGATTACAAACTGTCGGTATGAATTTCTATTAAGGTTTGAAAATTTAATAAGGTTATTTTTTCTTTCTCTCTGAAAGGAATTTATCTATCGCCATAGACATAGAGGGAGTTCCGGGTGCGGGTGCACTCACATCAAGGCGCAATCCTGCTTTCTGCACCGCATTTATTGTTTGTTCTCCAAAAGCTCCGATAACTATATCGCGCTGCTTAAATTTTGGAAAGTTTTTATGGAGTGAAGAAACTCCTGCCGGCGTAAAAAACACAATCATATCAAAATCTAAATCTGCTTTTTTCAACTGCGCAGGAACCGTATTCAGAATTACTACTTCTGCATATTCATATTTCTGCGACTTTAAGAAATCTGCAATATCCGATTTATGAATATCAGCGCATGGCAGTAAATATTTTTCATTATTTCGATGATGGGTTATTTCACGAAACAACTCTTTCATCGTTCCGTCACCATAAAAAACTTTACGCTTTCTGTATAAAATATATTTCTGAAGGTAGAGCGCTATGGCTTCCGTCATGCAATAAAATCTTGCATCATCTGGCATGCGGATTCGTAGTTCTTCACAGAGTCTGAAAAATTGGTCTATCGTATTACGGCTGGTAAAAATTATTGCCTGAAAGTCAAGCGGGTTTACTTTATATCTTCTGAAATCACGCAGCGCTATTCCTTCGAGGTTAATGAATGGTTTGAAAGTGATTTCGAGTTTGTACTTTTTTGCTAATTCGGTATATGGATTTTTGTCATTCTCCGGTTTCGCCTGAGTGAGCAGGATAGTCTTTACTTTTTTGATTTCAGGTTTGGCGACATCCTTTTTCGGCGCTACAGCATTACTGCTCTTTTTAACTGTTTTTGATTTTGTTTGTACTGGCTTTTTAGTGGCTTTCGCTGCTGTTTTTGATTTTTTGCCGATTGTTTTTCGTGATATTTTTCCTGTAGATTTCAATGCCATTCACTAAAATTTTCTTGTCTAAAAAAACTTACAAGCTTGCAACCCATTTCTTCAACAGCTTCACCAAAATAACTACGGGTGCAATTTCGAGGGTGCAAATATAAATAAGAAAGTGAAACTTATACCTTATGAAGTACTCGCTTCCGATAACAAATCCTCGCAGATAACGGAACAGCAGCATTACTGCCAGCAACACTATGCTGAGATATAAGGCGTAAGAAGAAACTGGTGCCGGAGAAAATGCTATAACTATTGCCAATGGTAAAATCAATAATCCTGTAAGCCGGTTAATCTGCAACTCATTGAAATGGTAAAAATTAATTTCTTTTTTAAATGGAAAAAGTGAAGCTGCAATTTTCAAAAGACTGTAACGAATACTTAGTAATACAGTAACTGTAACAACAAGAAACAATAGAAATTTTATACCGCCGTCATACAAATGAAAATACCTGCTCAGTAATAAAAGATAAATGCCGGCAACAAGAACAAGATTGACATTGAGCCAGACAGAGGCAATTTTTAATCCGGTAAGCGTATCGCGGAACAACTGCTGATTGATACTAATAGATTTGAAAATCAGAAACAGCTCTGCAAACTCTTTTGAGTAGCTGATGCGGATAAAAGCAATAAAGAAAAGTATTCCCAAAAATAAATAGAACAGCCATGGCTCCTGTTCTTCGATCCGAATAGGTTCAAAATCAGTTTGAGTTGTTGTGTTGAACTTTTGGTTGATTACCTGTTCAGGTGAAATTAATTCCCATGTCTGTGATTTCATCTTTTTCCTCAAGCCATAAACTGAATCGGTAATATATATTCTGTCCGGATGATTAGGTAAATTAGTAACAGCAGTTGATATTACAGTATTGTTTTGCTGAAGTACTGCGGCTTCTGTCTGAGCAAAGGAAAAAATTAAAAGGTAGATCAGCAACATCATAATAATAGCGGGTAAAGTTCGCAAAGTGAGATGAAATAAGAAGTTACCTCTGTAAAAAACTTACAGATGCCGGAGCAACTACAAACTCTTTGTTTTACATTTGCGCACCATCAAATTGACCGATGGTGTAACTGGCAACACGTCTGATTTTGGTTCAGAAGAGTCCTGGTTCGACCCCAGGTCGGTCAACAAAAATCCCCGGTGAATTTTTCATGGGGATTTTTTATTATAACTTCCTCTGACGATATGGGCGGTATTAATATTTTCTACCTTACTTTATCAGAGAAAAACGGAAGGATTCTATTGATTGATTCAGTAATAATTTTATAAAGAACTATTATTCTCTGAACATCCTTTTTATTTATTCCGGATTTTTCCGACCTTACAATCGGTATAATGTTTTTATAGTTTTCTTATTCTATCCAATGACCAATCCGCATAAATACAATTCAGGGATTGTCGGCAATTGTGCTTTTATCGCTCATGTTGATACAAAGGCAAATGTTTCTTGGCTCTGTTTGCCGCAGTATGATAGCAGCTTTGTTTTCGGCAGTATGCTGGACAAAGAGAAGGGCGGTGATTTCTCTATTCAACCATCAGATAACAACTACAGCAACAAGCAGTATTATATTGAGAACACGAATGTGCTTTGTACCGAATTTCATTCTGCAGAAGGCAGTTTCCGTGTCATTGATTTTGCACCCCGCTTCAAACAATATGAACGGTATTATAAACCGTTGATGCTTATCCGTAAGATTGAATTAATCTCCGGTTCACCGTTGGTAAAAGTGAAATGTACTCCTACCCTAAACTATGGAAGTTCTTTTGCTACATCTCATATTGGCAGTAATCATCTTCAATACGAGGGCTATCCCGATCAACTGCGGCTGACCACTAATATCTCACTCTCCTTTCTCAAAAGAGAGGAGTCATTTCTGCTGAATGAGAATAAATTTCTTGTCCTCACTTATGGGATCCCATTAGAAGCAGATATGGTGTACACCTGCGAAGACTTTCTCCATAAGACCATTAACTATTGGCAACTGTGGGTAAAGAGTTCATACTTTACTTCGTTGTATCAGGAGCAACTGATTCGTTCAGCTTTGGTGCTAAAGATTCACCAATTTGAACAGACGGGCGCCATTATCGCTTCTTCTACTACTTCGTTGCCGGAATCACCGGACAGAGGTCGCAATTGGGATTACCGTTACTGCTGGCTGCGTGATAGTTTTTATACACTTTCAGCTTTTAACCGCATCGGTCATTTTGAGGAATTAGAAAACTACTTTCACTTTATTGCCAATCTTACCTTTCATCATCGTAAGCGTCTTCAACCACTCTATTCTATTGACGGGATAGCTAAATTAAGCGAGAAGGAACTTCCTCTGAAAGGTTACCTCGGCAATCAGCCGGTACGCATTGGTAACGCAGCGTTTTCACAAAGGCAAAATGATGTTTACGGTCAAGTGCTGGTTTCTTTGCTGCCATTATACACTGACAAACGTTTTATTGATCGCGAACGTGGTGAGTCAATAAAATCTATCCGCAACCTGCTGAATATGATTGAACAAACAATGGAAGAAGATGATGCCGGTTTATGGGAGTTCCGTAACTCCATGCGGTTGCACGGTTATACTTTTCTGTTTCATTGGGCAGGTTGCTCTGCAGCGATAAAAATATTTGAGCAAACTCAACACGAGAATGGCTTAAAGGAGATCGCACTGAAGTTAAAATATCGTGCAGCAGCTATGTTAGAGAAGTGTTACAATCCGAATTTGATGGTTTATGCTGCGTCTGCAGGCGGAACCGATTTAGATGCCAGTTTACTTCAACTGATTACACTCGGTTATCTTGACCCGAAGTCTGAGAAAGCTAAAAACCATTTAACAGCTATGGAGCAGAAACTAAAATTGGAAAACGGATTGTTTCACCGCTATATTCATGCAGATGATTTCGGTAAACCGGAATCTGCTTTTCTGATTTGTTCATTTTGGTATGTGGAGGCGCTTACGGTTATGGGCAGAGTTGATGAAGCTGTAGAAACATTTGAGCAACTGTTACAATACACTAATCACCTTGGATTGCTTAGTGAAGATATTTGTCCCGCCGATGGCAGCCAATGGGGAAATTTTCCTCAGACATACAGTCATGTAGGTTTGATAAATGCAGTTTACCGGATTGCTAATCATATAGATAAACCTGTATTTCTGTAACACCCGGAAGATTTTCTTTCTTAAAATTTATCGGTTGATGAACAGTAAAATGAGAAACAGGTTTAAAATAGTATCTTTAGTCAATTGCAAGAAGCAGTATTCAATTTATTATATACCAGCAGCATATTTTTCAAATGAGTAAAAAAGGAAAACTCTTCATCGTTTCTAACAGGTTGCCCGTAAATTTTATAAGAGGAGCAAACGGCCCTGAAATAAAATCCTCTTCAGGAGGATTGGTTTCCGCTATGAACAGTTTCTTACAACATGATGAAACAATAAAGGCAGAAATGTTTTCTGAAGTAATCTGGTGCGGCTGTCCGGGGTGTACGGAAGAAGATTGGAAAATTTTTCACAAACGATTGAAGCAGGAATCGTTTTCCTATCTTCCCGTTTTTATTGATAAGAAAGTATATCGCGGTTATTACGATGGATTTTCCAACACTGTTATATGGCCTCTGTTTCACTATTTTACTTCCTTTGCTGAATACAGCTCGGATAATTTAAAGCACTATACTGCTGCCAATAGAAGTTTTGCAGAAGTGCTATCCAAACACGCGGGTCCGGACGATGTAGTGTGGATTCATGACTATCATTTACTGCTGCTCCCAAAAATGCTTCGTGAGAAAAATCCGGGAACACCCATCGGCTTTTTTCTGCATATCCCGTTTCCTTCTTATGAAATCTTCCGGCTGATTCCTCACAAATGGGGACACGCTTTGCTGGAAGGGATGCTGGGCGCAGATATCGTCGGGTTTCATACAAATGATTTTGCTATGCACTTTCTGAAATCTGTACAGCGGATTATGGGGTATGAGGATGATCAGCGTATTATTCGTTTTGAAAACAGGTTGGTAAAAATTGATATTTTCCCTATCAGTATTGATTTTGAAAAATTCAATTCAGCTTATGATTATCCTGAAATTGAAAAACAAAGGAAAGAACTGTTACAGAAATTTACAGGTAGTAAAATCATCTTTTCTGTTGACCGGCTTGATTATACAAAAGGCATCAGCTACCGGCTTTCTGCATACAAAACATTAATGGACGAATATCCCGAATACAGAGGAAAAGTAGTGTTCATTCTCATTATTGTTCCTTCCCGCATATCTATTGATAAATATTCCGAACGAAAAAGAATGATAAATGAAGCGGTTGGAAACATTAACAGTATTTACGGAACACTGACATGGCAACCGCTGATTTATCGTTATGCCCATCTTGAATTTACAGAGCTATCCGCTTTTTATACTGCTTGCGATCTTGCGCTGATTACGCCGATACGAGATGGGATGAATCTGGTGGCAAAAGAATTTGTAGCAAGCCGCAAAGACAAACATGGTGTACTGATACTGAGTGAAATGGCCGGTGCAGCCAGCGAATTAGGCGAATCATTGATAGTAAATCCGATAGATAAAGAAGATATGGTATTGAAAATCCGTCAAGCGTTGAGTATGCCTGAACAGGAGCAGGAGTTCAGACTAAACAATATGCAGCAACGGATAAAAAATTATGATGTAAAACGATGGGCGGAAGATTTTCTGTCACAGTTGCGGAACATACACAGACAGCAAAACCAATTTTCGGTTCAGCGTCTTAGCATTTGGAAGAAGATGAAATTAATAGCTGCTTATATCGGGGCAAAACACCGGCTGCTGCTACTGGACTATGATGGAACACTTGTAGAATTTGCAGATAACCCGGAGAAAGCTGCTCCTACTGCAGAGTTAATACAGGTATTGAAACGGCTGACTGCATCTTCCCGCAATGATGTATTCATCGTGAGTGGTAGAAGCATAAAAACATTAGAGCAATGGTTTGGAGCGTTGCCTATCCATCTGATTGCAGAACACGGTGCCCGTATTAAGCGGAAGGGAGAAAAATGGGTGAATACCATCAGTTCTTTTATTGGATGGAAAACGAAAGCGTTAGAGATTATGCACTCTTATGAACAACGTTGTGCCGGGGCATTTGTAGAAGAAAAGGAATTTTCAATCGGATGGCATTACCGGAAAGCTGATAATAATCTGGGAGATATGCGTGCAAAGGAATTATTCAGCGAACTAAGCGATGTTTTTAAAAACGTGAATGTTCAGGTGATTAATGGCAATAAAGTGGTGGAACTCCGGAGTCTGGAAGCAGATAAAGGCAAGGCTGTTACAAGAATCCTGTCCGAGAAGAAGTATGATTTTATCTTTTGTGTTGGTGATGATCGAACAGATGAAGATATGTTCAGTGTAATGAAAAATTCAGAAGCGTGGACTTTAAAGGTCGGTGCGGGTATTTCCTCTGCTCGTTACAACCTGAAATCGCCACGGACACTGCTGTCTTTGTTGGGTTTGCTTACCTGAACGTATGATATGAGCATAAACCTCTTGTTGTATTAATAACTCCTACCTATCTTGTGATTGTTAATTTTGATACTTATAAAAGCAATTAATAAACGAGAATAAAAGTTAATCATTCACTCAACTGTAACACTACACTATGAAAACTATTCTTGTCACCACCGATTTTTCGAAAGCGGCAGACAATGCCTGCCGGTATGCGATAGCGCTTGCCAAAGACTTTAAATCAACCATTCTTCTCACACATATATTTGATGTGCCTGATCTCGGTTATGATGGAGCATTAACCAATATGCGGTTAAACTATGCTGCACTTTATGATGCCGCAGAAAAGGATCTGAAAACCTATTATACTTCAATTAAAAAATATGCAGTAGGGGTTAAAATTATTCCGGTACTGAAAGCCGGTGTAGTTGCTTCGCAAATCAGGGATCTGGCAAAAGAAAAGAAAGTAGATTTAATTGTAACAGGAGCCAAAGGAAAAGGTTTCTTAGAAACAGTTTTATTCGGCACTAATGCATGGAAAATTATGCGCAATGCTCCGTGTATGGCGCTGGCTGTTCCGCACAATGCAAATTACAGCGGGCTGAATACAATAGTATATGCCACCGATTTACTAAAAGATAATATTGAACATATTAAAGAGTTGATTCCTGTGGCAAAAAAAGCTAAATCAGAAATTATCTTTCTCAATGTCAACAATAAGGTGTTTGCAGATAATGATGTAAAATTTAATGATGCAATAAAGAAAATCAAAAAGCAATTTCCTTATAAAAAAATAACAGGAGCTGTTGTTGCTGATATTGAAATCGCCAGTGGCATCAGCACATTTCTGACTAAGAACAAAGCAAGTGTATTGGTAATGCTCCCTCGTAAAAAGAGTTTGTTTAACCGACTGTTCATGAAAGGGAGTGTAACAGAACAAATGATTTACCACACTTCTGTACCTGTGCTGGTGCTGCATGAAAAGGATTATACTCAACGCACTAAAAAATCACCGGCTAAAACAAAGCGTAGCCGCAAATCATCTTAATCTGAGTTTACTTGCAGACAATAGCGCTGATAATAAATAAGCCGGCAACAGCATGAAAAACACAACTCAGGCAGTTCTTTTTGTGATGTCAGTTTTGCTTTCGGGTTGTGTAACTCTTTACAAACCGAACACGATCCATTCTCCGCTGTTGAAAGAAAAAGGAGAACTGAAAGCAGGGGGAGCATTAGGCGTGTCGGGTAGTGGATTGTTGAATTTCCAGACTTGTTATGCTCTGACAAACCATATCGGAGTTTTAGCTAACGGTATGTACCACACCCGCCGCACCAGCACCCTGAGTATTCCTGATTCAGGTATTGAGAAACTGAATATATTTTCCGGAGAGGCTGGAGCGGGATATTTTATAACATTTGGTAAAGAAAAACATGGGCTGTTTCAATGTTACGGCGGAGGCGGCTTTGGTTCTACTAAAGACCGGATAGACAAAACTTCCAATCCTGAAGTGAGTGCGAAGTACTCCAATATTTTCCTTCAACCCGGAATCGGATACACCAGTGAGAATTTTGATATTGCTTTTGATCTGAGAGGAAATTATGTTCAGTTGTATCATATTTATGCCCATCTCTACAATGAGTTTAAATTCTGGAACACCGAGTTTCAGTATCATAGCAATACTTCTCTCTATTTCGTGAATCTTGAACCCGCTGTTACAATGAAAGCGGGAGGAAAAAACCTGAAAGGGGTGTTACAGTTCGGAGCAATAATTCCCACTATTAATTCTGATGCTTATTTCAGTGTAAACACTTCTTCACAGCTTGCCTTGCCGCTATTCAAACTGTCTATGGGGGTTGTATATACATTCAGGCGGCAGGAATAGCCGTCAGACGGTACGGTTATTCGTTTATTCTTTTTTTTCTGTTCAGCAGAAGAAGTATAATAATACCTATGACAATAGAAAGGGAGAAAGCAAAAATGAATACATACATATATGGTGGGTTATACTTTCCTGCCCACGATAAAGTACCCATGATAGCAAGCGCTAACTCAATTAAGAAGATGCAACTGATAATTAATATGATAGCGAATTTTGTGAATGTTGATTGAATAACTAAAGCTCCATTCTGCCAGGCATAACCCAAAAGAAAAACAGTTGTAATACCCAGAAATATCAGGTGCAGGTAAGCTATCACATAACTGCGAAGTACAAAAACAGTTTGAGCCATTCCGGGATAAATGATTATTATTTGTATCAGCTCCTTTAACATAAGAGCAATAAAGGAAATCAGGAAAAGTATTTTCACACCATATCTTAATCCTCCCCAAATAGCTTTCACTAAATCTTTATTAATTACAAATAATGTTACAGTCATAATCAACTGGATGACCGCAACTACAACTGACAGATTCAGAAATACAGGATAGTGTGGAAACGCCCAGAATACATCGAAACAGAATGCTACAACAGTACTGAATGCAAACAGGTAAACAACCATTAAAGAGTTCTTATGTTCTATAACAGCCGCATCATTCTTCTTCATTGTGAAAAATAAAGCAAGGCATGCAAATATGAACCATCCGTTGTATTGAAAATGCATGTAGAACTGTACCGTTAAATAATAAAAAAGTATTTTCAGCGAACCTTGCATGAACATCATTGTTGGAGCCATACCCATAATACCAATTGCAGAAAGGCACAGGAAAAAAAGTGAAATACACAACAGGTGAATACTTAGTTTATTCTTTACATTTTCTTTCCTCCTTATATCACGAAAAAGGCGGATGGAGAAAATAAAGGTGATAACAATATAACCTGTCGATAAAACAATGCTTGTAACATCATAGCCATTCACCCAGAAATTAACGAGTAAGATTAGAATAATTACCTCACACGTCCAGAAAAGAATATGATAAATTTTCTTTCCTGAAGTTTCAGGTGAGAAAGAATACAACAGGCAACCGAACAGTGCCATAAACCCCCATCCCATCATTGCAACATGTGAATGTGCATGAAGTACATAACGAAAATCATCTACTATTTTCAGGGGGTGAATAAACACATAACGCAGGATGGTACCAACTGAAGCAGCCAGCAACAGATTGAACAAGGCAACATAAAATCTCTTTACGAAAGTTTGCTTGTTATCCATCTGTTACAAATCCTTATGTGAAAATCTTTTTAGCGCCCACCAGAAAGGCACTAAAGCCCAGATGAAAAGCAATATGCCTGAATAAACCAATCCGACAGTGCTGCCTAAAAACTCAGTAAACACTGCTCCGCTGTACCCGAGCATAGCATTCATATTCATTTTCATCAGCACCATTACTCTTGCCATATCAACGGGGTTGAGCGAAAGGAGCGCTACCACCGCCTTACTAATCGGATAATCGCTCAGGTTGAACATCAGCATCAGCACCAACCCGTCATAAATAAGAGAGAAGTAAAGCCATAGTACCAAACTCAATCCGATTCCTTTTGCTTTATCTCTGGTAAAAACCGCCGCCCAGAAAGCCAATGCAATAAATATGACAGTAAGAAAGAATCCTGCAACAATCAGAAGGACTGAAACAATGTCAGGATAAAACAACAGCAGCGGAAAACCTGTTGCCAGCACAAAAGCTCCTCCTACCGCAAGACTTAACGCTAATAATTCGCTGATAAAAATTTTTTTTCTGCTGACTGGTTGAGCAAGCAGCACTTCAATAAACTCAGATGAGTTGTACCAGTGAATCGTAGCAAAGATGACACTGACCAGGGGAACAATCAGAATAATGATATTCAGCAAACTCAACTGAACTTTGGCAGCGTCCTCCTGTAACAGCAGGAATGTTCCGGTGAAAATCAGCAACAGCAGGAAATAAAACAGTACAAACCGGCTGCGCACTAAATCAAAAAATATGTATTTCAGTAGTTTCATTCTATCTTTATTGTTGTCCCGAATATTTCAAAAAATCCCTCTCTGAAATATCCTGTTTAATTTTCTTTTTCCTAATGGCAAATCAGGATTTATGCATCATTAATTTTGCCATTATCTTCCCTAACCGCTCTTCTTCTGTTTCTTTTCTTAAATCTTCAACAGATTTAAAAAATTGCAGATTACCCTCAAGCATATAAAGTATGTGCGAACTCAGTTCGTCCAGATCGCTCATTATATGCGATGTAATCAGTATAAGTTTATTGTGACTTCTTTCCTTCAGAATTTTTTCTTTCAGAATTTCAGCGCTTAGCGGATCAAGTCCTGCTGTGGGTTCATCCAGGATTAATATAGGAGGATTAAAAAGGAATGCGAGCGCAGCGCTTACTTTCTGCCTTGTTCCGCCCGAAAGTGTCCTCATCCGTTTGTTAAACAGGGAAGGCAATTGATATGCCTCTATTAATTCTTCATCGAGCGGTGAACCGTTGTGCTGCCGTATATCTTTTATCATCCGGAAGATTTGCCCAATTGTTGTATTCTCAGGATACCTTCCTATCTGCGGCATATAACCGATTGACTGCCGGTAATGAAAATTACGGTAGATTTTTTTTTCATTCACTTTAATCTCGCCACTGTCAGGGATTACCATTCCCAGTATAGTCTTAATAAGTGTGGTTTTACCCGAGCCATTGGGTCCTACTATCGCAACAGACTGGTTTACATCAAAAGAAACTGTAACATCTTTCAATACCTGCAGTCTGCGAAAACTTTTGTTAAGATTTTGAATCCGGATAAGCATTATTATTTTTTTTCATCAATGGTAAGTTATCAATCAATCCTTCGGGAATGATGCCGGGCAGCACTCTTTCCACTTTATCTAAAAGCATTACTGAAAAACTCTGCATCATAATCATGCTCTCGGGTATATTTTCACTTATCATGCTGAACACGCTGACTGGGCGATAAGGTACATCACCAACACCGTCTCTATTCAAATCATATCCGTCATATTTATCCCAATAATTTCTTGAATAGTAATTCAAAGAAAGAGAGCCGTTTGTTGCCACATCAAATGTGTTGCCTATAAAATTATTGAATGAGATTATATTATTCTCACAATTTGCCTGAACACGCATTGCCCATCCATTCTGAATGAAATCATTATGAAGAAATACACTCCTGTTACAGCCCTCCATATTAATTGCTGCCGTATTCTTTTCAAAGTGATTATAAAGTACATAGCTGTCATTAATGTCTTTCAATAATAATCCATAAGCGCTGCCTCCCCAATTCTGGCTGTAAATATTATTGAGCATGGTGATGTACTTGCTATACATAACAGCAACTCCTGCTCCGTTTCTTTCAAAAATATTTTTTTCAAACCTGTTATTATCACTAAACATAAAATGCAACCCATAACGCATATTGTCATAGCTGCGGTTGTTTTCGATAACCGAGAAGAAAACAAATTCAAAATAAATTCCGTCGCGCTGACCGGTAATGTTATTGTTGCGGATTTCACAATGTGTGCTCTGCCAACTGTGAATTCCATTTCCTGCCAATTGCTGTTCTATGGGGTTTCCTTTAATGGAATTATTTTCTACTGTGCAACGGCTGCCTCCTGCAATAAAAATGGCATAGCAGCAGTTCAGAAATTTATTTCCTATAACATTTATATTGGAAACATTCTGAGTTCTGACTCCGGCAAGGTCATTCATAGCAGAATATCCTGTGTTTTGAATCTGCAATCCTTTGATTGTAACATCATTTGCATGAATAGTGAAAATCTGTCCTTTTGCTTCTCCATCAATCACCGGAAATTTTTCTCCAATAATGGTAAGCGGAATATTTATTTCAATTCCATGTTCCCGGTAGGTTCCCTGAGCAATGAATATGGTATCACCTGATGCCGCTGCTGTAACAGCTTTCTTAATGGATTGATGATTTGAAACCGTAATCTGTTTCGCCTCCGAAGAGAAAAAATTCCAGCACGAAATAAGAATCAATAAGAAAAAATACCTTGCCTGCTGTTGGAAAGTGTTTACTATTTTATCCATTCACTAATATCAACTTCACTGCTTCCTGTTTTATCAAGGTAAGCATTTGCGTTTTCTTTTTTCACCGCAAAGATACCCGATACCATCGGAGTTCGGAAAGAATCATTCTTCACTATAATTAATTGTTCTGTGTCCATCAGTTCGCCTTTATCCATATCATTCATAAAGATTTTCCCTGCTTCTCCCTTCTCTATCTTTTTTTCTACAAGAAAATCTCTCAGACATCCTGCATCATCAAATTTGAAAACCTTTCCTTTCTTCGTTACTATTTCTCCTCCGAAATTCTTTTTCATTATGGTCATATTACAGTAGCTGCAATTGTCTTTTCCGTATTTAATCGGTTCTGCATTTTGTGAACATGCAGAAAAACAGAACAATATGAGCAATCCTGTTACAGATAATATGTGTGTCATCATTTTATTGTGTTTTTGTCTTTTTCTCCATTCATAAACTAATACTAAGAAGAAAACAACTCCTGCAATTATAGCCGCCCATCCTCCTATGTAAGGTCCGCTATATGCTTCGAAGTTTAAAAGTACTTTGTATCCGATAAGCGGCGGCTGGTAAGTCATGCCCGGAACCTGGATGGCTGCTTCCGGACTCAGGTTATGTCCATAATCGTATTCCCAAAGGTAAAAATCCGTCATTGCACTGATGGCAAATACTACATCCGCGATAATAAGAGAGATAAGCAACTTAAACGAACCTGTTACAGCAACTAATAAACCCCACAGAATAATAACAGCTATACAAATTCCAAGTATCTTAAACTCCGGAAACATTTCCTGCTTAATCATTTTCATGCCGATATAGTGATTCAACCCATTAATGATTTGTACATCGCCGGAAAGTTTGTTGTGCCAGATATACATCGTTAATCCTTCAGGATATTGAGGCGCCCATAAATGAATTTCCCAGAAGGGGAAAAGCAATGATGCTATAGTGGCAAGTGAAGCTGCTGCTATCAGAACTCTTGATAAGTTCGATAATTTATGTTTATGCTTTGAAGCTGTCATAAGAACAGGATTTAAAAAGAAAAGACCACCCCAAAAATTTTTATTGTCAATTATTACGAATCAGTCTTTCAACCCAAATGAAATAAGATTCGTTTCATTAATCACTCTTATTGACAATCATGCTCTCACATGATTTCTGAGGTAGTCATTTTCTTTATGCTGTCATGCTGAATATAGTGAAGTATCTTCTAATAATTTTTAGGTGCCTCACTATGTTCAGAATGATAATATTAATTCGACACCGGGGTCTTCCCTATGGAGAAGGTTAACGGAACATTGGAACCTGCCGGAGATACCCGTAAATATCCCTGCATTTCCTGATGCAATGCAGAACAAAAATCAGTACAATAAAATGCAATTACCCCCGGTCTGTCCGCTACATATTTAAGCGTTCGTGTTTCACCCGGCATTATTAATGATTCCGCATTCTGTGCTCCTTTTACTGCAAAACCGTGTGGCACATCCCAGTCCTGTTCAAGGTTGGTGACATGGAAATACACCTCATCACCCACTTTTACCCCTTCAATATTATCAGGAGCCAAGTGAGAGCGGATAGCAGTCATGTACACATCCACGCGGTTTCCGTTTCTTACTACACGCGCATCTTTTTCACTCTTGCACACATACGGATTGTTGTTGTCTTCAATCTTATAGAACTTCTGACTATTCTTCATAATCAAATCTGCCGGAATTGCCTCTGCATAATGCGGCTCGCCAATCGTAGGGAAATCAAGCAACAGTTTCATTTTATCCCCTGAAATGTCATATAACTGAGCTGACTGGGTAAGTTCAGGACCTGTGGGTAAATAACGGTCTTTGGTAATTTTGTTATATGCAATCACATATTTCCCCCACGGTTTAGCCGTGCAGCCGCCAGGCACACAAAGATGCCCAATGGAATAATAAGTAGGTACGCGGTCAAGCACTTTGCAATCCTTTACGCTCCACTTTACAATTTCTGAAGATACAAAGAAAGAAGTGTAGGCATTACCGTTTGCGTCAAACTCTGTATGCAAGGGACCTAAACCGGGTTTCTGCACTTCGCCATGCAATACTGCATCATACTTCAGTACAGGAATACCGCTGTAGTCTCCATCAAAGTTTTTGTCGGATATGGCTTTCTTCATTTTATCAAAAGAGAAAACAGGAATTACAGCAGCTAATTTTCCACTTCCTACAATATATTCACCTGTAGGATTCACATCGCAACCATGTGGTGATTTCGGACAGGGCATCAGGTAAACCATGTCAGGACATTCCGCAGGATCTAATACCTGAACTTCTGTTCCATATTCTGTAGTAGATGTATGCTTTACTTCATCATAAATGTTGTGAGCATATTTTACCTTCATCATTTTTCCTTTCTTCTGTGCGGCATATTCTTCTGCTTTCTTCCAGTTTACGGCTACAATAAAATCCTTATCACGCTGAGATGCGTTTACCTCTAATAAAGTATTTGCCAGTTCTGAATTGTAACAGGAGAAGAAGAACCAATCATGGCTGGGTCCTTTTCCGGCTCTGGCTAAATCAAGATCTACCCCCGGCAATAATATCTGGAAAGCAATACTCATACGACCATCCTCAGGATTAACTTTTACAAAACTTGCTGTGCAGCGGAAGTTGTCCTTGTAGGAAGATATCGGAACATCAGTATTGGTGTTCTCCATTGGGACAGCAAAACGGGTTCCTGCAATAGTGTATTCTGTATTTTCGGTAATAAATGGTGAAGAGTGGTTGCCATTGCTGTTTGGTAATTCAATAATTTCTTCAGTAGTAAAAGTCTTGAAACTTACACGTGCGATGCGCGGTGTGTTGTTTCCATTGGCAAAAAACCAGCGGCCATCGTGTTCGCCTTTTGTTGTAGATATTGCAATATGGTGCTGATCATCCCATGGGATCCATCCATGGCTGGTATTCAGCATGTTTTTTGTTTCCTCTGTGTAACCATATCCGCTCTGCGGATCTGCAGAGAAAACCGGAATTACTCGGAATAATCTTCCGGATGGTAGTCCATAAACGGATACCTGTCCGCTGAACCCGCCGGATACGATGTTGTAAAATTCATCGTACTTACCGGGAGCTACATAGACCTTCTGTGCGGCATCTCCTGAAACTGCTGATTCGGTGCTTCTTGTTTTACATCCCCAAAAAGCACTTGAAAGCACCGTTATGCTAAGTGAGATGATGAAAATTTGTTTCATGGATTGTTTGTTTAGTGTTAAATTAATTATTGATTATTGGGTTTATTGTTCTCCGTCATTTTTTCTCATGAATTCCAGTATTGCCCTTGCATCATGGTCACTCAAATTCTGATTTGGCATTCTGGTCAAACATTCTTCAAGCATCTTCTGTGCTACCGGACTCTTATTTAGCATCTCCTCTGTATTAGTAATAAAATTCATTAGCCATTCCGGAGTACGAAGTTTTGTAACACCCTTCCAGCCGGGCCCCACTAACTTTTCATCTGTCAGTTTATGGCAGGAAAGACACTTCATATTGTAAACGGCTTCACCATCTTTTACCAAACCCTGATCTAAAGGAGTGGTGAGTTTTATATCAGTAAATTTTCCGATTCCCTTATGGTCCACATTCTCATCAACTTTCTTCTCCTCGTTGGTTCCGCTGGTTGAATTTTCACCGGAGGGAGAGCTATTACAGGAAAGAAAGAATAGGGTTCCATAAGCAGCAATAATTAAAAGTAGTTTCTTCATAGTATTAATTTGAGAGTGATTAATGTTTTATTGTCATTTCTTGACGGCTCAAAAGTATTTTCCAACCTCTGTAACCGACCTGACAAATATCAGTCAAAAATATGATTCATATCATATTTTAAAAATAACGGCAATAAGATTTTTACACCGTTAAAGGATTCAGACTTTGAGTCCGGCGACAAAGAAAAAGATTCACTCACAAAAAAACAATCTATGAAAAAAATTATTCTCTCTCTGTCAGTAGCAGGAATTTTCGCCTGGCTGTCATTCTCATCCTGTAACTCAGGAACCGAATCCAACAACACCTCATCCAACAATGAATCTGTAACTGCTCCCGCAGGGCAATCAGGCGTTAAAGATGACGAATCGCAAGTTAATGTAGTGGGTGTAGCTGTATCTTCCAAAGACCACTCTACACTCGTTACAGCAGTGAAAGCTGCTAATCTGGTTGATGCCCTTTCCAATGCCGGACCATTTACCGTTTTTGCTCCGACTAATGCAGCTTTCGATAAACTGCCAAAAGGAACAGTGGAAGATTTATTAAAACCAGAGAATAAATCAAAACTCGAAACCATTTTACAGCATCATGTAATGACCTCGGCATTAGATGCCTCGTTTTTTCAGGAGGGGCAATCCATGGGAATGGTTGATGGCACCAATGCAACTTTTCATGTAAAAGATGGTGCTACTTATATTGGTGATGCAAAAATCATCGGTTCGGTGCGTGCTTCCAATGGATGGGTGCATGTAATTGATGCAGTAGTTCTGCCTCCCAACAAGTAATATATCAATAAAAACTTTAATTTCACCGGAGAAACCTTTCTAAATTTATTAGAAATTTTTCTCCGGTTTTTTTAAGATGATACTCCATTCTGTTCCCAGTTGCCTAACCTGCACAATCAGCAAGTGCATGATTCAGCGTTTAATCAATGATGAATGGAAGAACAGAATTGAAAAGCAAAAGAAATCTTATTATTACAAAAAAGGGCAAGTGCTTTTTCAGGAAGGGGCACCTGTTACAGGTGTTTATTTCATTTGTTCAGGAAAGGTGAAGGTGTTTTTTTCTGATCCGGATGAGCGTGTTGATATTGTCAATCTTGCAAGTGTGGGTTATATGCTTGGACACAGAGGTTTAACTCATGAAAAAACTTATCCGGTAAGTGCCGTTACTCTTGAAGATTCTTCTGTTGTTTTTATTCCGATAGATTATTTTACTGAAGTTATGAACAAAAACCTTGTACTCTATAAAGAGATGGTTACTTTTCTTGCGGAAGAACTGAAGCAGGCAGAATATCGGTTCCGATGTTCTTCTAAAATGGCAGTGAAGCAACGGTTTGCAAAAGTGTTGCTTGACATTTACAGGGTTTTCGGTGAAATAAATATAGGAAGAGAAAAAGTGCTTGGTGTTACACTTAGCAGACAGGAACTGGCTGATATGACCGGTGCATCTATTGAAGAAATCATCCGTACCATTTCTCAAATGAAAAAGGAAGGTCTGATTAAGGGGGTTGGAAAAAATATTTCTATCAGGAATAATAAGAAGATGATGAAGCTCATCAAAGATTTTCCTGTATAATTCAGAAAGTTCACTTTATTGTTTATAGCATTATTGCTATTCCATTTCAACGTAACATTCCGCAACTATCTGCCTTTGTTAAAATAGAAATTGAAAAATATTTTATACCCGGACTTTACTTTAGCTGATATTTACCTTTGTGTATTACGGCGCTTAACCCTATGAAATCATTGTTTATCGTATTATTAATTTTATTTTTTCACATTTATTTCATGCACTATGAATCAGGAAAATAATAATTCTGCAAATTCCGTAAAAGAAGAAACCGGGAACTACATCTCAGACGGTATTACCTGCAACACTTTTACTGCCTATGATAAAAACACAACTGAAAAAAGACCCGGAATTATAGTTGTTCCCGAATGGTGGGGGCTGAATGATTATACAAAGAGCAGAGCCAAGCAATTAGCCGGAACAGGTTATGTGGCAATGGCAATAGATGTGTTTGGCAATGGTAAGCAAGGACATAATCCTAAGGAAGCCGGCGCTCTTGCTGCTCCGTTCTATAATAATCCTGCACTTACAAAACAGAGAATAGATGTTGCCATTTCTACACTAAAAAAGAACCCTCATGTGGATACCTCCCGGATTGCAGCCATCGGATATTGTTTCGGTGGATATACTGTACTAAATGCCGCTAAACTCGGCGCTGATTTAAAAGGTGTAGTGAGTTTTCATGGCGGTTTGAATGGTGTGCCGGCAGACAAAAATTTATTGAAAGCAAAAATCTTAGTCTGTCACGGTGAAGCAGATAAATTTATTTCACCTGAAGAATTAAGCACTTTCAGAAAAGAATTGGATTCTATTGGCGCTTCATATATTTTCAAATCTTATCCTGATGCAGTTCACGGATTTACCAACCCGGCTGCTACTGCAAACGGAAAGAAGTTTAACATTCCAATTGCTTATAATGTGGCGGCAGATACTGCTTCATGGAAAGATATGCAACACTTCTTTACAGCGCTTTTCAAATAACTGTTACAGTAAGATTCCGTCTTCATTTCAGATGGATATTTACCAGCGCCTGTTGTCCTGCTGAAACCGGAATACTGCACTCATCAAACAGTGGCGGACTAACTAATATCTTAGGGTGATTAGAGAATCCATATTGCTCTTCGGGAAGATTCATCCAGCCATAATCCATTTTACAATTATTATTAGAATCGTGCATGACAGAAACAGCGTATCTGCCGGGTTGAAGATTATTGATTTCAAAGATTGCTTTTTGTTGTCTGATTGCTGTTGCCAGGTTGTAGTGCGCACTTAACTGTTGATTGATTCTCCTCCCTTCTGCATTAAAATAAACTCCTGCTCTTGCCATTCCCTCGTTTGAGTTGAATCCTGTTACAACTACCTTCAGTGAACCTACTGATTGTTCAAAGTTATTGTTTGCAAAAAGAAACAATGGCGCTGTAAGCAGCATTAGCAATATGATTTTCTTTCTCATTCTAAGTCTTTATTAGTTAAACGGATGTGCATTTAAAATAGTGTAAACAAGGTAAAATTTATTGATGAGATTGTAACCTCTATATTAATTTTAACTAAGAGCTTTGTTCAACTAACAGGTGTTAACTATTGTAGAAAAATTGCATTCAGCTATCATAACCAATAAACTGATTAAAATCATTTTAGAAACTTAAGTTTGATTATTATATTGCAATAAATAAATTAATCAGCCATGCGTATCACAGGAGGAAAAACAATCAAAGTTATTCAGGAGGAATTCAACCGTATGTTTCCGGGATTGAAGATTGAGTTCTATACGATCCCTCATTCCAGCAAAAGCGGTACTCCTGAAAAATTCCATATCAAAAGCTCTGTACGGCTGAAAGAAATATTTCCTGATGTTGCAACTAAGGAAGTAGCAGTCAGTGCTTCAATGACTGTAACAGAATTGGAACAAAAAATACAGAATACCTTACGGGTAGGCGCTCAGATATTTCGCAAGTCAGGAAATGTATGGCTGCAAACTATTACTACAGACAATCTTACCCTTGATGAGCAAAACAAAAAAGGTCTTAATTCTTCAATTACCGAACCGTTAAATCATAGTGAGTCGGATTGGCGGGAGCAGGAATAAATTTACCTGAAGGTTCTGAGAACGCAAGCATACTTTTCTTATTATTGAATATCCGCCTGTTAGAGAAACATACCTTCTCCACTCTTAGCATAACATCAAGCAAAGTATTATGGCGCTAATCTGTTCAGTCCTGCTTTTGCTTTCTGGTCAAGAGAATTTTTGTAATCAGTATTTTTCATAGCAAGGCATTTCCGGTAGTATAAAGCTGCTTTCTCTTTCTCTCCTTTATCCTCATAGATAAATCCTAATTGCAATGCCGCATTGGCTGCATAGTAGTATGGGTATTTTTCTCCGTATTTAATTGTATTCTCATAATAATGAATAGCATCATCCGGCTTTCCCCATTCATGATAAATTCTTCCCATCCGGTAGCTGAATTCAATTTTATCTTTCACTGAAAGAAAATCCTCAGGTGATTTTCCTGCGAGCAACGACATCGCCCGTGGATAATAACCTCCATCCTGTAACAGCCGCACCCTGAGCAGTAATTGATTGGGTGCAACTCCTTCATTAGCTTCCTTCATTGCCTGTTTATCAGAATCAGTAAAAGCAGCGCCTGTTGTTTTGCAGAATGAAATATAGTAACGGTAACGATTTTCGTTATCCTGCAGGTAATAGAACCATGCCAATTTTTGATAAGCATCTTTCAGATAATTCTGTCCTCTGAATTTAGAAATAAACCTTTCAAGAGGCACATTTGCATCTTTATCGAGCCGATTCATCTTGCACAAGCCCAACAGGTAATCAAGATAGACGAAGTGCATTGAATCATCTGAAAATTGGGCGCTATTTATTATATCAATGGCTTTATCCGTATTATTATTCTTCATTGCCACATCTGCTGTAACAAAGCAGGCAAGCGGATCGGTCTTTGCATCTGGGAATCCCTTTTGCTGCGTAAGCGCCCATGCAGCAGAGGCATCATTATGAATATTCATTTCCAGAAAAATACAGATGTATCGTGTTTCATCATGAAATAAGAACGGAGTGGTTTTGGAATAATCCATTACCTCTTTCAGTTCCTGCATTCCTTGTGTTACAGTTCCGCTGAATCCGAGTGTGCGCGCTCCCCATTTATAGCTGTCCGGAATGGTTCCAATCAGCGCATGAAGTAGTCCCAGACTCTTTTTGTTGGCAATGAATGATGGGAATTTTTTTTGATTCTCCAGTAGCTGTGCATATGCCTTACGTATCTGAATAAAAGCAGTATAATAATTTTCAAATTTCAGGTTACAAAATGCCCACTGCAGATTTATTTCTGCTTGTGTGTACAAATACCATGGGGAGTTTATCGGTCCTTGCTGCAATTTACTTAACCGGAAATTTCTGCCGGGAGATAAACGGAGTAGCTCAGATTTTTCTTCGTTAATTGCAATCGTAAAAAAGTCAGCGTAGTTTTCTACAAAATACGGTATCAGGTTATCCGGATTTTTTTGTTTTTCCTGTTCTAATAATTTTTTCCCTTCCTCAAAATGCAGAGACAGCATCTTATAGTAAGCCAACTGGCAGGTTTTGTTAAACTCATACTTGGGAGAAGATGCAGAAGCAATATTTGAAATGCAAAGGATAAGAAGGAAAGAAAAGGAATAAATGAAGAGTCGTTTTAATAAAGGGGAGTGCATCAATTCATTACCTGTTTATTTCTTCGAGTATATTCTTGCGATAAAAAAATCAGCCCAACAATCTATTGCCGGGCTGAAGGTGTTTGCTTGGTGTTTATAATGCGTTTAAGCAGCGCTATCTCTACTTCTCTAAGAGCGCCTCATCTACCAGAATTCGTCCGCAGTGTTCGCAAAGCATAATTTTTTTGTTTTGACGGATTTCCAGTTGAATCTGTGGGGGAATTGCGTTATAGCAACCTCCGCAAGCAGCACGCTGAACTGTAACAACTGCCAAACCGTTCCGGTATGACTTGCGAATCCGATGATATGCCGTAATCAACCGCTCATCAATTTTACTTTCTGCTTCTTTTGATTTTTTTAAAAGCGATTTTTCTTCTGTCTCTGTGTCTTTTATCACATCCTCAAGATCGGCTTTCTTTTGTTTCAGATCTTTTTCTTTTGCTTTTATTACTTTTTCACATTCGCCGAAGTATTCCTTCTTTTGTTCAATCTCAACTTGAGCTTCTTTAATTTTTTTCTCTGAAAGCTGAATATCGAGTTTTTGCAGTTCTATTTCTTTGCTTAGTGCATCATACTCCCTGTTATTCTTCACATTCTGTTGCTGCTTCTGATATTTTTTTATCAGCGCTTCCGCTTCTTTTCCTCCCAATTGGTAATTGGAAATTACTTCATTCAGTTCTTTTATCTCTTCTTCAATCTTGGTAGTGCGGGTTTTCAGTCCTGTAATTTCGTCTTCAAGGTCGCTTACTTCCATTGGTAATTCACCTTTCAGAATTTGGATGTCATCTATCTTACTGTCAATTTTCTGGAGTTTGTATAGATTACGCAAACGCTCCTCAACAGGAATTTCAGAAGGTTTTGCCGGAGATTCTTTTACTTTGGTCATTCAGAAATATTTTATGGGGTTTGTATTCACTTTTGAAAAAGTGGTCGCAAATGTAGGAAATTTCTTCTTCAAAACATCTCTGAATAGTTCGAGTGTAAATTGTTCACTTTCATAATGTCCGATATCGCATATCATTATTTTTCCTTCCGAATCAAAAAATTGATGATATTTAAAATCCGCAGTAACAAATATATCTGCGCCTGATTTAATAGCATCCGTCAGAAGAAAGCTTCCTGCACCCCCGCAAACCGCCACTTTCCTGACTTTGCGATTCAGTAGTTTGGTATGCCTTACCACCTTCGCTGACATCTTTTCTTTTAAGTGTTTCAGAAATTCAGTTTCATCCATTTCAACTTCAAGTTCACCCACCGTTCCTGAGCCAACTGCAGAAAAAGTATTATCAAGAGAAACTATATCATAAGCAGCTTCTTCATAAGGGTGTGTTTTTATCATTGCTGCAACCACTGCCCCTTCATTCCATGAAGGAAAAATCACTTCAATTTTTGTTTCGCTTTCATGATGTCGTTTTCCTTGTTCGCCTACATAAGGATGAGTGCCTTCGCCCGCTTTAAATGTTCCAGTTCCCTCCGAATTAAAACTGCACTCACTGTAATTGCCAATATCGCCTGCTCCTGCATTAAACATTGCATTGCGAACCTGTTCTGCCTTATCTTTTGGACAAAATGTGAACAGTTTTTTCAGCATATTATTTTTTGGAGAAAGAATCCGGGTGTTCTTCAAACCAAGTTTATCGGAAATTTTTTGATTCACTCCCTGTAACACATTATCCAGATTAGTATGTGCCGCATAAATGGCAATATCATTTTTTATTGCTTTGATAATGGTGCGCTCCACATAATTTTTACCGTTCAGCTTTTTCAGCCCTGAAAAAATAATCGGATGATGAGCAATAATCAGGTTGCTCTTTTGCTGAATAGCTTCATCCACTACTTCTTCTATAGAATCCAGGCAAAGCAACGCTGAAGTAATTTCCATTTCCGGTGATCCGGTAATCAGTCCGGCATTATCATAGCTTTCCTGTAAGAAAGGCGGAGCAAAAGATTCAAGCGCTTGAATTATATCAGAGAGTTTCATAGTAATTGTTTGGCAATTTATAGATTTTAAAATTATTACGGGTATCGTTACCGATTTGTACTACAAGCAAAAATCCCTGTACTTAGACAGAGAATGAAAAAATAAGAACCCTATCTTGCGACCTTTATCAGAAAATTATTTTACTGCTTGTTAAAAATTCTGTTACTCCCCTTTTCACTGCTCTATGGACTTGCTGTTTTTATTCGCAACAAGTTATATGATTGGAAAATATTTCGCAGTACAGAGTTTGACCTTCCTGTGATATGTGTCGGTAATTTATCTGCCGGAGGCACAGGAAAAACTCCGATGATGGAATATCTGATAACGCTGCTTCAAGAGTTTTACAAAGTAGGTACATTAAGCAGGGGCTATAAAAGAAAAACAACAGGATATTTATCTGTAAGAGAAGATTCTATTGCAGAGCAAGTGGGTGACGAACCGTTACAACTGAAAAGAAATTTTCCGGATGCATTAGTTTCAGTTAGTGAAGACCGCATGATGGCAATTCCTGAAATGCTGTATGAAAATCCCGACTTACAGATTATTCTTATGGATGATGCTTTTCAACACCGCTCTGTAAAAGCCGGATTAAATATTTTACTTACCGCTTTTGATTCTCCTTTTTATAAAGATTGGTTGCTTCCGTCAGGCAGGTTGCGTGAATTCAGAAATGGCGCTTCCAGAGCAGATTTAATTGTTGTAACACGTTCGCCTGAACAGATAACCGAAGCAGAAAAATCAGACATCAGAAAACAAATAAAGTGTTACAGTTCTGCACAGGTATTTTTTAGCATCCTGAACTATGGTAAAATTTATTCTCTATTTAATTCAACTATAACTCAACTACAAATGGCAGATTCCAAAATGGAAATTCTTCTGCTCTGTGGGATTGCCAATCCTACCCCGTTAATCCGTTATCTGAATAGCCAAGGCAGCAATGTTCATCCGATGATTTTTCCTGACCATTATTATTTCAGAGAAAAGGATTTGAATAATCTCTTATTAAAATGGAATTCTATCAATGCCGAAAAAAGGATAATACTCACCACAGAAAAAGATGCAATGCGGTTGATGGGTTTAAAAGACTGGTTTACACAACATCATATTCAGATATGGGTTTTACCCGTTGAGCATAAATTTTCAGAAGATGATAAAAACCAATTCAACAAACTTATTTTTGACTTCTTAAAAAAATCAAACTCTACTAATAATATCCGGTAACGTGGATGAGGTTAGTATAGAAAAACACCAATGGAAAATCTGTTACAGAAAATAAAAGAGGCATCTGATTTCATTCAGAAGAAAACTAATTTTAAACCAACCATCGGAATTATTCTCGGCTCCGGTCTGTCCGATTTGGTAAATCAAGTTCAGGTACATGATTCCATTGCTTACAAAGACATTCCTCACTTTCCGGTTTCAACTGTTTTCGGTCATCCGGGTAAATTAGTGTTGGGCACACTCAATGGGAAAAATGTAGCGGTGTTACAGGGGCGCTTTCATTTTTATGAAGGATATACCATGCAGGAAGTAACATTTCCTGTACGTGTTTTGAAGTATATCGGTGTTGAGACCTTGCTTCTTACAAATGCCAGCGGCGGACTGAACCCGTCAATTAAAGTGGGTGAACTGATGGTTATTACTGATCATATCAACTTACAAATTACCAACCCGCTCATTGGGAGAAATGAGGAGGAATTAGGACCCCGTTTTCCTGACCAACATGCCGTATATGATAAAAACCTGATTCAACATGCACTGAATATTGCTGCAAAAAACAAAATCAAATGTCACAGTGGAGTGTATGTAAGTACGCCCGGTCCGACTTTTGAAACTCCTGCCGAATATAAATTCATGCGTATTATCGGCGGCGATGCCGTGGGCATGTCAACCGTTCCGGAAGCAATTGTAGCCCGCCACATGAATATGAAGATTTTTGGTGTCAGCGTGATTACTGACGAAGGCAACCCCGATACACCTGTAAAGGTTTCTCACGAAGAAGTATTGAAGGCAGCAAATGAAGCTGAACCAAAGATGACTTTATTATTAAAAGAACTGGTTGGATTAATATAATACTGTAACAATAGAATGAGAAAGACAAGATTTCTGCTGATTGTAATTGTTTGTCATCTCATTTTTATTAGCAGCCGTGCATTTGCCATAGGTGATGATTCTACTTATCATCGCTACAATCCTAAATGGACACTTTATTTTTTTGCAAAAGATTTTTCAAAACGATATGTAGTTGATACTACTTTAAACAGGTTTGAAATTTATGATGCCGGAAAATCACGCTTAGGTCTGTCTAATCTCGGAAATCTTGGACTTCCCTACTACTCTTCCATTTTTAGTTTTAAGAACAATATTCTGCCTGATATTGGTTTTTATTCGTTCGACATTTATCTTTTCAAACCTGACAATGTCCGGTTCTACGATACAAAGAAACCATACTCTCATTTGTTTTATGTTTTCGGTCCAAAAAATGAACAGCAGCTTACCGGTACTCACACACAGAATATTACTAATCTCATCAATGCAGGTTTTGAGTTCCGGCTCAGTGGTGCTGATGGAACTTATCAGCAGCAGCGAGCGGATGTCTTCAATATAAATATTTTCAGCAGCTATCATTCAAAAAACGAACGCTATCATCTGAGCGCCTATATTATCTTTAACAAACTGAGATGGCAGAATAATGGAGGTGTTACAAATGATTCTGTTTTCACTGACCCTCTGCTGTTAAGTAAAGATCTTGCTTCTATAGCGCTTGACAGTTCACGAACCCTCTTTAGAGGAGAAGATATTGGCTTTACTCATTCTTATGACTGGGGTGTATCTTACGACAAGCATATCAATGACACTGTTACTATAAAAAAGTTTTATGCCTCTGCACGGCTTACACATCGTTTTGATTTTGCTGATTATAAATATGTTTATCATGACGACACTACTGATTTTGGATACTATAATAACCGATTCAATTACAACCGGACAAAAACCAATGATTCTCTTCTGTGGAAGATGATTGAGAATAATATATCCTTTCAACTGCTTCCGGAAAAGAACAGGGCAAATGACACTACTGTAACATACCGGAAACTCTGTGCAACATTTAATATCAATCACCGGCTGTTTCTCATTCAGAACCTTATGCAGCAAACGAAAATGCAGCAAACCACCGGCAGTATTTTTTTGCAAAATGCCAATCAGAAGAAGTGGATTTACGGTTTATCTGTGGAAGGCGGACTGCAAAGCGAAAATAACACCGCTTACAATACCGGGCTGTTTGCCGGATACAGAATTTCAGAAGATTTGGGCTTGGCAGAAATAATACTGAGCAGCATGAATGTGCTTCCTTCGTTACTGTTACAGCAGTATTACTCTAATCATTATAGCTGGAAAAATTACTTTTCTTCATACAGTGAATACAAAGCCGGTATGGAATGGAAATCAGATAAGTTAAACCTTATACTGAGAGCGGAATATTTACAGTTGAGTAATTATATTTTCTGGAATACGCTTGCCGTTCCCGAGCAGTCCTCAAAGAATATTACAGGAGTTGTTGTAACACTTCATAAAGATTTCACCATTGGAAAGTTTCATTTCAATAATGAATTAGCCATTCAGCAATTCTCCGATGCAAGCATTATTTCTGTTCCGGAATATGTTGGCTTTCACTCCCTTTATTTTCAGAATAATTTATTCAAAAATGCACTGAGATTAAGTGTGGGTGTGGATGTGTATTACACCAGCAGTTATTATTTTCCTGCATTCTCTCCGGCTACTTCTCAATTTTATCTTCAGAACGAAATGAAAGCAAAATTCTATCCTGTTACAGATGTATTTGTCAATATGGGGATCCGCTCTGCAAGAATTTTTGTTAAGATGGAGAATCTGTCGCAAGGATGGTTTCAGCCGGGTTATTATTCAGCGCTTCACTATCCCGCTGCTGACAAAGCCATTAAAATTGGTGTGAGTTGGATGTTTTGGAATTAAAAGGCAGTCATCCTTCTCTTCATCCTCTTCCCATCTATCTTTTCTTTTGCCATAATAAAAACTTTACCGCATATCTCTGTATTGTTTTTATCAATGGCGTTTACTGATATTTTATAATTCATTCTGCCGGCATCTCTGAATTCAAGAATGGCTTCATTACTCTTAAATGCATTATAGTTGATATTATAATTCATCAGTGTGCCTATGTTATCCCGAAGTTCCACTCCTGCAGCTTGTGCGCTTCCATTGCATACTATTCCAATCAGGTAATCAAAATCAGCATTCAACTCTGAGTTAATAGTTAATATTTGACCTGAGGTCATCCTAACCTCTCTGATAGAAACTAATTTATAATCACTCTGATATTGAGAAATCAATGAGTTAAAATCCAATTGTCCTTTTGCATCTAAACATTTTTGTGCAGATGCTGCACCGGCGATAAAAAATAACAGTACTGTAACAGAAGAAAAAATCCGGGTTATCACTTTTATTAAATTAGGGCTGCAAATTTATTTATGTTTTCATCTTTTTCTTCTTCGCCGCCGGAAATAAAACATTGTTAAGAATAAGCCGGTAGCCGGGTGAGTTGGGATGCAACGCCAGATCGGTAGGCGGGTCGTAAACAAAGTGCTGAAAATCTTCGGGATCATGTCCTCCATAAAAAGTCCATGTACCATTACCGTATTCTCCGTGAATGTAGCGCGCTTCATCCGCAGCTTTATTTTCTCCCATCACGAGTGTACTTGATTTTATATACTGATTTCTGAATGCGGTGGTTTGCCCCATAAATCCTTTTATGGTTTTTGTATGATCCTGACACAACATGGTAGGAACAGGATCCCATTTTGCAGAAAAATCAAACAGTGTGAAATAATCCTGCTCCATAGGAATTACACGCGGCACTTTTGAGTCTATACTTGAAAACTCATATTCGTACACATTAGGGCTGATGGTAAAATTCTCAAATGCAAAACATTTACTGAAATCAAGTTTCTGCTGCGCATTCGGCTCCATGGGATCGCCGTCAAACGGGGTTGCACAAATATCTACTCCTTCGGCAGACAGCGCTATATCATAAGTATCAGTAGCCGAACACATAGCAAAAAGAAAACCGCCACCGGCAACATAATCTCTAATCTTCTGAGCAACGGCTAATTTCAACTGAGACACTTTCGGATAACCCCATTTCTTAGCCGTAGCTTCCTGAGTCTGCACATCTTTCTGATACCATTGCGTATTTCCATACATGCCATAAAATTTTCCATACTGTCCTGTAAAATCTTCATGGTGCAGATGCAGCCAGTCGTACAATGGCAGTTTCCCTTCGAGCACATCATCATCGTAAACTAATGTGTAAGGAATTTCAGCATAAGTCAAAACAAGTGTTACAGCATCATCCCATGGCAATTTGTCTTTGGGTGAATACACCGCAATCTTAGGTACTTTCTCAAGTTTAATAACATCCTGATTTACATCGGGGTTAGCAATGGTTGTAAGTATTGCAGTATATTGAGCATCCGGAACCAATTCATAAGAAACACCACGAATCAGACATTCACTTTCAAAATTTTTGTCATAAGGGAAAGAGAAACTTCCACCCCTGTAGTTCAGCAGCCAGTCAACTGTAACACTATGCTGCAATATCCAATATGCAACACCATAAGCTTTCAGGTGTTGTGCTTGCTTGGTGTCCATAGGAATAAGAATCATGGAGCCAAAGCAAAGCCGCGACAGAAAAACAATAGTAAGTGTGATTAAGATTTTCCTCATCTGAGAAATTGAAAATAGTATGTGCAAATTTAAGTGATTAACAGGTATGAACGATAACGCTGCATTATTCAGTATTTATGTTCATTTAATTTTAAGATTTGGAATTGTAATTCGGAAATTCTCCTTAATCTTTGCCAACAGATAAACACTGCTCTCATGCGTAATCCAAATCTAAATACCGGTAATGAGGGAATGAATGCTGCCGAAAAGGAGATAGAGAAAGTGCTGCGTCCGCAAGAGTTCAGCGAATTTCAGGGACAGGTGCAAATCGTTGATAACCTGATAGTGTTTATTAAAGCGGCAAAGCAAAGAGGTGAAGCGCTTGACCATGTGCTGCTGCACGGTCCGCCGGGATTGGGGAAAACCACTCTCTCTCATATCATCGCAAATGAGTTAGGTGTGAATATGAAAATAACTTCCGGTCCGGTATTGGAAAAGCCCGCTGACTTAGCAGGGCTGCTTACTAATCTTGAAGATAAGGATGTATTATTTATTGATGAAATTCACAGACTGTCAACTGTTGTAGAGGAATATTTATACTCTGCTATGGAAGATTATAAGATTGACATTATGATTGACAGCGGTCCGAATGCACGCAGTGTTCAACTCTCGCTCAACCCATTTACACTTGTAGGCGCTACTACCCGGTCCGGATTACTATCATCGCCGCTGCGTTCCCGTTTTGGGATTACTTCACGAATTGAGTATTATAAAAGCGATGTGTTAAAAAATATTATTCTTCGCTCTTCATCCATTCTGAATACAAAAATTACTGATGACGCTGCCTTTGAAGTGGCAAGGCGCAGCCGTGGCACTCCGCGTATTGCCAATGCACTGCTTCGCCGCATCCGTGATTTTGCACAGGTAAAGGGTAATGGAAAAATTGAAGTGGAGATTGCCCGCTACGGATTAACCCAACTGAATGTAGATGAACACGGATTAGATGAAATGGATAATCGTATTCTTAGCGCTATCATTGACAAATTCAATGGCGGTCCTGTAGGAATTACTACCATTGCTACCGCAGTAGGCGAAGAAGCCGGCACACTGGAAGAAGTATATGAGCCATTTCTGATTCAGGAAGGATATTTAAAACGCACACCACGCGGAAGAGAAGCTACCGAACTGGCTTACAAACATTTGAATAAAAAACCACCGGGAAGTGCAGGAGTGCTGTTTGAAATAGGATAACATATTTTTTATTCTGCTTATTGCTGAGTTTACCTTTTTCATATTTTCGCTTCCTCATGTTGGAATTAGTTAAAACTTTGCTTGAATTAAAAGTAGTCCGGTACTTCTTCTCAGGTGTTACAGCAACTCTTGTTGACGTTGGTATTTATTTCGTCGCCTTTAATTTTTTATTCAAAAAGGTGGACATTCCAATATATGAAAGTTATGTACTGACAGCGCCTACTGCATCGCTGATGCTTTCCTTCAGTTGTGGATTAATAACCAGTTTCCTGCTGACCAAGTATTTTGTGTTTACCGAATCAGATTTAAAAGGTCACCATCAGTTTATACGGTTCTTATTGGTGGCATTTATGGTTTTTGTACTCAACTATTTTTTGATGAGAATATTAATCCGGCAATTTCACTGGTTTCCGACTATTGCCCGTGCCTTTGCATCAGTTTCTATTGCCATCATTAGTTTTTTTTCTCACAGGTTTTTCACTTTCAAAGTGAATGGTGCAGAGATGGAAGAAGAGGAAGCAGTTAATTGAATTATGCCACCTCGCTAATCTTCAACATATTGGTAGTGCCTTTCCAGTGATGCGGTGTACTGGCTGTGTTAATGACAATATCTCCTCTTTTTATCCGTCCCATTTTCAGCGCTATTTTTTTTACATCTTCTATAGTTGTACCGGTTGAACCGAACTTGTGATAATAAAAGGTTTCCACTCCCCAGCAGATACTCATAGTGCTTAATAGCATTTTATCTTCCATGAAAACAAGAATTTTTGCCTCCGGTCTGTAACTACTGATAACAAATCCGGTGTAGCCGCTTCTTGTCATACTGATGATGGCGCTTGCATGAACATCCGCAGCCGTTTGGCTTGCACTCAGGCAAATGGCATCTTTTAAGAAGGTAGCATTATGGAGTTTAGCAACCACTTTCCGGTTATACAGTGAAGATTGACGTTCTACATTAATTGCAATGTCTTTGATGGTTTCAATCACCTTTACCGGAAATTTCCCTGTGGCAGTTTCAGCGCTGAGCATCAGACAGTCGGCGCCATCCAGAATTCCGTTTGCCACATCTGTAATTTCGGCGCGGGTAGGTCGTGGATTATCAATCATGCTCTGCATCATCTGTGTGGCAATAATGACCGGGCGTGTTGCTGCAATACATTTTGAAATAATATTTTTTTGAATCAGCGGAACTTCCTGCTGTGGCATTTCCACTCCTAAATCTCCGCGGGCAATCATCACGGCATCACTCGCTTCTATGATTTCATCAATATTTTTTACTGCCTGCGGTTTTTCAATTTTGGCAATTACTTTCATTTTCTTTCCTGCTCTATGTATATTTTTTTTGAGATGAAGAATATCTTTTGCCGAACGGACAAATGAAAGTGCAATCCAGTTTACGGGCTGGGTAAGAATAAATTTCAGATCATTCAAATCTTTTTTGGTAAGCGAATGAACAGAAACATTGCTATCCGGCAGGTTAATCCCTTTTCTGGAAAGCAACATTCCACCCTGAATGACTTTTGCTTTTACTGTATCTTTTTTATTGGTAGAAATTACTTTCAATTCCATCTGCCCGTCATCAATCAGAATCTGATCGCCCTGCTTTACATCTGAAGCAAACTTGCTGAAGTTGACAAAAATATGGGAAGAAGTGGAAACCGATTCTTTAGTCGTAAGTGTTACAGTTTTTCCGGAGGTTAGCTTAACACCATTGTTCTGTACTTCTCCTATTCTGATTTTTGGTCCCTGCAAATCAGCAAGAATACCTACATGCGTTCCCAGTTCTTTATTTAACTCCTGAACGGCTGCTATCACTTTTCTGTGTGCAGAATGATTCGCATGAGAAAAATTCAGCCGGAAGGTATTTACCCCTGCACGAATAAGTTTTTCAAGCATCTGCTTATCCGATGAAGCAGGTCCGACTGTAGCTATAGTTTTCGTACGGGTGATTCTTTGCATAAACTGTTTTTCAGGTGCAATTTAATAATCCGCCTGTTTAGCTGAGAAATGGATATTAACAAAATGAGAAACGCTCCGTTAACGGAGCGTTTCTCATGATTCAATTTTAAACTATTACTGTTTAATAATCGGCATGATTATGTTTGAATCTCCGGTTTTTATTTTCACATAATACATTCCCGAAGGCAATCCCATTAAATCAATTATGTATGAGTCGTTTCCGGTATTCAGATAATTCCTGCTGAATACCATTCGTCCCGGTAAATCATAAATTTCAATTTCATAAGCGGGAGCGCTGTATTTCTCTCTCATAATAATCAGGTTATCACTGAATGGAACAGGATAAACTTTCCATTCACTGTCTGATGTTACAGTTCGGATGCCCACTGCAGTACTGATATCCTTACAAATAGTAAATGAACAGTTGGAGCCGTTCAACACTGTAAGGCATACATGATAAGTTTTTACTGAATCATAAGTATGAACCGGATTAGCGCTGGTAGATTGCACTTCACCGGGATTAGGTGTATCCCCAAAGTTCCAATTATACGCTGTCGCACCTATACTGCTGTCAGAGCTAAAAGTAATTTGATTTCCTGTATGTGATTTTACATAAAACGAAGCTACCGGCGACTCTGCTGATGTTATTTTGTATGGGTTAGTAGTAGCAGTGCAATTACCACTTCCTGCAACTACTCTGTACCATGTAGTCTGGTTGATAACCTGCAAACAATTGGCATCCGTTGATCCGGAAATATCCGTGAAGTTGCTGCCATCCGTTGAAGATTGCCACTGAATCGGATTTGAATTTCCTGTAACATTTAATGAAGCCACTGTTCCGCTGCATACTGTATCTCTGCCGGCTGTAACAGTGCCTGCCTGTGCTGTTCCTCCCACTGTTACTACTACGCTGCTTGTTGCCGAACAACCGGAGCCGGTTGAAACTGTTACAGTATAAGTGGTATTCACCAAAGGACTTGCCGATGGATTAGCTATTGAAGGATTATTCAATCCGGTTGCCGGCTGCCATGAATAGGTATATGCTCCTCCACTACCTCCGCTGGCAGTAGGCGAACCACCAATGGTAGTGCTTCCACCTGTACAAACAGAAGCTGCATTTCCGGCGCTGGCTATAGGAGCCGAACACGAAGCGCCCGGACAAGTGTTACAAGTAATTTCAATATTGTCAATATTAAACGGCGGATCGCAAGTGCTGCAACTTGTTGCATGAGAATGAAAACCAAAACCTATTTTAAAATTAGAAAGACCTTCATAAGTTGCAGGAATAGTTAATGTTTCCGTTGTACATGCAGACTGGTTTACATAATGTTTCGGTAACCAGGTCCATGTGGTTCCTCCATCTTTGCTATATCCTACTTCACCAAAATCTGTTGTCTCGCCATTGCATCGCCATGAAAATTTCAAAGTCATACCTGTAACACCCACAGTGGAAATATTGGGTGATAGAGCATAGATATCCGAGATATTATCTGAAACATAAGAATTGGTATTAGCAAAATTATTACCGACAAACAGTTTATTGCCTGATGAGCAGCCGGAAGTGTTTCCTGTTTTCCAAAGATTAATAATTCCAATTGGAAATCCGTATGCACTTTCTCCCTCATCATCATAATCTATCGGTCCACCTACTGTCCATCCTGCACCTGCATTATTATTGTTTGTTCCTCCTGCCGGTGCATCAAAATTATCACTCCAAAAAACAGTCTGAGCACGAGATGAGAAATGAATGAGTGAAAGAAAAATAAAAGGGAGGAAAAAACTCTTCCAGCTAATTCTTGCAGAGGTTGGGTTCATGATTTAGTTGTTTTTTATGGATGATGCGAATGTAATACACATAACTCTTAAAAGAAATCTCCATTCACACTGTTTGGATATACATTTCTATTTTTATCCCCATGAAATTGATTGCAGATTCCGGTTCTACCAAAACCGCCTGGGTGCTGGTGAATGCTGATGGTTCCTTCACAAGAAACGACACGGAAGGATATAATCCCTATTATTTGAACACACAGCAAATAGTGGAATCTATCCGACTCCATTTGCTGCCACACATACAGGCATCAACTGTAACAGAAATATTTTTCTATGGCGCCGGTGTTTCCACTTCAGAAAATATTCAGGTTATCCGTGATGCATTAAACACTTGTTTTCCGAATGTAAGTGTTTTTATCGGACATGATTTGCTGGCATCCTGTCGTGCACTGCTTGGGAGAAACGCAGGATTTGCCGCCATTCTCGGCACCGGCTGTAATACTGCTATTTATGATGGAAACAATATTGTCTTGTGTATTGATTCGCTTGGTCATCATCTTGGCGATGAAGGCAGCGGTGCATATATAGGAAGGTTGTTGTTACGGAATTATTTGCGCGGCTACTTTCCGAAAGAGTTGGATGAAAAATTCAAACAGAAATTTCCATTTAGTAAAGATGAAATTCTGAAGAAGATATATTTCTCTCCCCTTCCCAACAGGTATTGTGCAAGCTTCGCCCCTTTTGCGGGAGAGAACAAAGAGCATCCATTCATTCATGATATTGTTACAGGAGCGTTCAATGATTTCTTCCGGAATATTGTAAGCCACTATCCGGACTACAAACAATATACTTTCAACTGTGTAGGAAGTATTGGTTTTGTTTTTAAAGAAACTGTTACAGCTCTTGCTGAGAAATACGGGATGAAAGCAGGTACAATGATTCAATCTCCGATTGAAGGATTAGTCAAATATCATTCTCATTAAGCAATCAGAAGTTGACTTATCTGCCTGTTACAGTTGCTGATACTCAAATTTAGGATAGCCCTTTTCTCCTTGCTCATTATAGAAGTCAAGAAAGCGAAGCTTCCAATAATAACCTCGCTGATCTCTTAGAATGTAGGTAAGATAAGATTTCACATTGTAGTGTAACAGTGGCGCAGACAGGTTGATGCTTTTCCATTCGAATCCAATCATATCGCGGCTGGTTTTATAATTCAGCCCTTTTGCGTACGCATAATCTATCTCTGTAAAAGACTTTGCCGAATCTCTTGCCACAGCAGTGTTTTCCGGATTGATAAGCACTCCTTCTACCGGATAAAGAAACGGTGGGAAATATCCCGGCGGAAGATTATCATAAAAGATATATCTGTAACGGGTAAACAACATATCCCAATCCGATTTTTCCGGACTCTGTTCCACCACTTTTCCTTCATCATCAAATGAGAATAGAACATAGTTGCGGGTAGGATCTTTGGCAATCCTTTTAGTATAAAGTTGTGCGCCTTTTCCTATGCGTCCATATCTGAAAGTATAGGAATGTTCATCAACCGAAATGAACTGTATCTTCCATATTTTATCTGCTGAAGATATATCCGTTCTTCCTCTGTCTATAGCATATATTCCTGATGCGCTGTCTGATACTGTACGAAAATCAATCCACTTTCCTATTGCTGTGGAATCCTGATTCCAGCTTGGTGCATCCCATTTCCATGTAGCGCCTGTAACACTTGTAATATCTTCAATGACTATAGAAGAGCTGAGAAATGCCGCCAGCTCCATATTTCCGCCGTTCAGCCAGATGTGATATCCGTTTTCAGAAGACTCAAATGCCAAATCCCATTTTCTGTATTCGCTGGTAAAAGTATTTCCGGTTTTAAACTGAAAGTAAACCTGATTGGTGTAAGAAGAACCGAGTGGAATTTGAGCCATCTGTGATTCGCCACGGGGCGGCAGAGTAACAGGTTTATCCTTTTTAAAGCAGGAAGAAAGGAGAAGTGTTACAGTTAGTATTATTGCAATACTTACATAGTTTATTATTACCCAAGACTTCTTCATGTTATAAATCAGCTTTAAGATTTATAAATTTTAAAGTTCATCTTCAAAAAGAAATATCTTCCCATTGCATACGGGAGAAAGCCGGTATTGGATGAGTGAAAATCACTACCGACTGCTGTACTCTTTACATTAACTACATCTAACAGATTTTTTACACCCGTAGAGAAGTTAATTCTATCTGTCCAAAATGATTTCTGTAACACTATATCCAGTGTTGTGTAAGGAGAAACCATAGTAGAATACACTTGCTTATCATTATTAACAGCAAAGCCCGGAGTCTCTCCTGTATGCTTCATAAACAATGAAGCGGTTGATTTTATTTTGTCAAAACTATAAGAAGCGCCGAGTACAAATTCAGGAGTAAAGGAAAACTGTCTGATGTTTTCATATTGTTCTGACAGTGAATTATACAAACCTGTTAACGAGAAACCGGATTGCAGATTCAGTTTTCCGGTTTTCCATTGCAGTTCAATTTTCGTTCCTGCTGTTTTGTATTTATCAATGTTGATATAAGAGTACTGTTGCACAGCGCTGTCCACCATTGCTAATGTGATAATATCCGAAATGTTGTTGTAGAAAAGAGTGTATTCTAACTTCATCATTTGGCGGTTGAAATTATTCTGATAGTTGACTGAAAAATCATAATGGTCTGAATGTTCGGCTTTCAGATTTGAATTGCCGAGAATATTATGATTTACATCTACAAAATACAAATCCAGTTCCTTAAGAGATGGTGCGCGAAATCCTCTGGAATAAGAAGCCCGCAGTTGTACCTTCTCTGTAACTTTATATTTAACATTAAGAGAAGGAATCAATGGTTCACCATAGCGGGAGTTGTATGCAATTCTAAGTCCAGGGCGAAAAAGAAAATTATTCATTTTGAATTCAATGCTTCCGAACAGCGCATAATCGTAAATGCATTGTGATTTGGTTTTCAGTTTCTCTCCCCTGCCCGTTTCCAGATTAATATCATACCCTGTCTGGAAACTGAAATCCTTTTCGGGATTAGTGTTACTGTAAGTGCCTCTCAGTAATATCAAATCAAAATCAGAAGTATCCTGACTTTCTGCTGCGTTAGTTTGAAATTGAGTAAGGTCAACCAAGTTCTTATTGTAAGTGTTCGCTATACGTTTGTAAAATGAATACGAGTTGGTAAACTGAAGCACACCCGGACTTCTCAGATTAATACTATTCAACGCAGTAAAACTGAAACGATCTGTTGTATAATAATCATCAAACGCATACGCTTCATAAGGGTTGATAATAGGTACGCCTTTGTTCTGAGTGAGCTGATGATAATAATCGGTGCGGAATTGTCCGTCTATCCATTTGGTTTTAAAACCATACTCTGCTGAGCCAAAATATTTCTCCCATGGTTTCCATTGCTGAAATCGTGAAGAATCAGGTGAAGGAAATCCGCCAAAGAAATAGCGTCCGCTGCTCAGAGAGAAATGCTGGTGTTTGTTTTTGCAATAGATATTTCCATCTGCATTGTAAGTGCCAATGGTTTCGTAGTTCAGATTCACATTGCCCTCAAAACCGTGTCTTGTGGTTTGCTTCGTTATCAAATTGATTAATCCTCCGATGGCATCCGTGCCATACATGACGGACATAGGTCCCTGAATAATTTCAACCCGTTCAATATCATTCAGGTTTAACTGACTGATATCAATGCTGCCATTTTCGCGACCAATTACCGGCACACCATCCACCATGATTTTTACATTCTGACCTGACAAGCCGTTCATACTGACAGAAGAACCGAGAAGGTTATCCTCAGATATGCGGATATTTAACTCAGACTGTAACAGTTCATCTAATGAAGTGGCTGCTTTTGCTGTAATTTCTTTTTCATCAATCACTTTTACAGAGTAAACCGATTTGTCCGTTGTATTGATGTTGTACTGACCTGTTACAACTACTTCATTCAGTTCATAATTTTCTTTCGGTAAAAGAAAGGTATATGATTCTCCCTGCTTAATAGTTTGTGAGATGGATTTATAACCAATCAACTTAGCATTTATATGCGCTGATGATTGAAGTGAAACTGTTACAGCGCCTTTACTATCCGTAAAAAGCACTGTCGCTTTAGCGCTTTTTTCTACCGGCTGAATAATGACTGTAACATTTTCAAGCGGTGTTTTATCTCCTTCAGATAATACGGTAATCGTGTTCTGCTTTTGTGCATGAGCCTGAATACCCGCAAAAAGAAGAGCGGTACATAAAAAAATATACCTGATTTTATTCATACTGATTGGTCAGTCCGGCAAAGGGAGCATCTATCTCTCCCTTTATGATATCTTCTCCCTTCACCCGGATGACACTTTTTTACTTTGCTACTATCATTTTCAGGTTCACTTCACTTCCGTTCTGTAACACTTTTACCAAGTATGATCCTGAAACAAGATTATTGATATTGACAGGAATTACGTTCAACCCGTTATTCATTTGTACTTTTTGATTTATCACATTTCTTCCTGACAAATCATAAACATTAATTAACGCATCGTTAGTCTGCTCAGAAGAAACCAAAAGAGTAAGGTTCTCACCTACAGCAGGATTCGGGAATATTCCTGCGCTGACTGTATTAGCCGATGGTGAAAGTGCTGATGTCAGCAACAACTCTTGTTTTGCAAAGGCAAACTTGCCGTTTGCTCCGCCGCCAAAACCGGTAAAATTCAATCTGTAAACTGAGCCGCCTTTTGTTTTAATAAAATAGGTAAGCGAATCATCAATAGCATAATAACCCGGAGGAGGTGCATAAACATAAGTTTTCCAGTCGTAACCAATGGTTGAAATATTTGAACTGAGAGAATCAGCATAATTTCCCCCAGTATAATCAATATTTATTCCTCTTGCCTGGGCAACCTTCACTCCTATGTTACTGAGCACTCCTGCAACAGGAGGAGCCATTGTCTGAACAGGAATGGAAATATACCGGGTGAACAAAATATCCCAACTTGTTTTTTCAGGTTCAATATCAATAACAGAATTTGTGCTGATGTTGTAATAAACAAAGTTCTTATTCTGATATGGTGTTCCATTCACTTTTACTAAATTATCATCCGATCCATCCAGATTGGCAATACGGAAGAAGACGGTGTTAGTGTCTGTAGGTGTTACACCTACTTTAGAAATGAATTTAATTTTCTTATAGGAAGAAGGACCTGTTTGCAGAATGTAAAGTTTATCGCCTCCTGCAACTCCGTGCATTCCGAAATCATATTTTCCCCATCCGAAATCAAACTGGTCATTAGGATTTGCGTCTATGTTAAAAGCGCCTTTTCTCCAACTTGTATCGCTGTTATATGATTTACTCCACGAATAAATTCCGGTTGTATCCAATGTTGCCCAATCGGCAGTATCCTGATTCGGAACTTTGTAAACTGAAATTCCTTTTGCATGATTCACGATAATTGCCGCATCCATCATATTGGTAATAAACCCTAAATCCCACGATTCAGGAGTCAGCATGGGAGCGGCTCCAACGCTATCATTCGCAAGACTATAATAAACCTGCTTTGCATACCCGGCTCCCATATACACTGAATCATTGGTAACAGAAAACTGAGCGTTGGCAGAAGTAAAAAAACAAAATGCAATGAATGCTGTAACTAAATTTTTCATAATATTTTTATTGATTTTTAAGTTTCGTGCAAATATATTGGGGATAAATACCGAACGATAGTGATTTAAGTCATAGACAGAAAATATGACAAAACTCTGACAATTGGCATTGCTATTTTCAATTAATTCTCACTTCCCTGCACATTCTTTAATATTGAATGTTGAATATTGTATTCGTCAATGAAAAAAGCATATTATTCTCCATTGGCAGAGAACTAAATTTTACGAAGTAGGAATTATCAGATGAGATAGGAATAGAAAAAAATTGAGTTGATCCTGTGTGCCTGTTCCGTTCGTACGGAACTCCCTCTGATTAATCCCGCAAGTGCGGGACTCTAACCAACTGATCTAACTCGCCTGTCGGAACGAATGAACTGTCACAAAGCCGTTCTAATAATTTCCTGCTCTTCTGTTGCTTGATAAACTTTTCTATTCGCATTGTTTCAAACTTATCTTCCGAGCATTGAAATACAGAAGCTATCTGCCATGGACGATACTTACTTGTAAAAGTGTTGAATGGTTTTGTATTGTGCTCTTCTAATCTGCGAAACGGATCGGAACTATAACCAACATAATATTTATCTGCTGATGTTGAGTACAGTATGTAAATAAAGTACATGAAACAAAAACTGAATTTGTAATTCAATCTTAGTTATCTGGCTGAATGATTCCCGCAAGTGCAAAACTCTGACTAAGCTCCCCGGGCTGGATTCCGTATGTACGGAACTCCCTCTGATTAATCCCGCAAGTGCGGGACTCTGACCCACTAAGCTCCCCGGGCTGGACTTGAACCAGCGACCCTCTGATTAACAGTCAGATGCTCTAACCAACTGAGCTACCGAGGAAGATGTTTGAGGGCTGCAAAGATAATCGTTCAGGGTAAAGGACAAAATAATTGAGAAGTTTTTACGGTATAATACCCGGATGATAAGGATAAATACTTTTTCGTCTGTTTAACTTCGTAAAAAGTTTGAAGTATTTGTTTCGGCGGTTATCTTTGCGCCCTCTTAAAAATTTGGCGCGTTGGTCAAGGGGTTAAGACGCGTCCCTTTCACGGACGAATCACGAGTTCGATTCTCGTACGCGCTACAACAACAAACCCTGAATCTTATGTTATGTAAGTTCAGGGTTTTTTGTTTTCAACGTTGTAAAAACTGATTATGTGTTAATTGTCTTTATAACACTCTAACACTTCAAGCAGTCGTTTATTTTCTTCCTGTGTCCCAATGGTAATCCGCAAAGTGTTCTCACAAAGTGGAAGCGAGGAGCGGTTTCTTACGATGATGCCGTTGTCAGTAAGATAGTTGTATAACTTTTTAGCATCGTTCACACGCACAAGCAGAAAATTTGAATCAGAAGGAAATATTTTCTTTATAAATAAATGTTTTTTCAGTTCTGACAGAACTTTATCCCGCTCTGCAATAAGCGCAGCTACATACTTGTTTTTTATCTCCTCATTTTGCAATGCCTGCACCGCCGTTTGCTGAGAGTAGCCGTTAACATTGTACGGCGGCTTGATTTTTTCCATGTATGAAATAATCACCAGAGAAGAAAAAGCAATGCCCACGCGAAGGTTTGCCAAGCCCCACGCTTTAGAAAATGTTTGAAGGATAACCAGATTAGGAAATTCATTCAGGCGGCTGAGCCACGATGAATGCGGAACAAAATCAATGTATGCTTCGTCTATTACAATGATGCCGTTGAAACTCCTTACCACTGACTCAATATCATTTTCTCTCAGCAAATTACCTGTAGGATTGTTGGGTGAGCAGAGAAAAAGAATTTTTGAATGAGCATCTGCATTTTCAAGAATCCGCTTTGTGTCTAATTGAAAGTCGGGTGTAAGATTTACCTGTTTAACTTTTACATCATTCAGTTCTGCACTTACTGCATACATTCCGTAAGTCGGCGGACAAATAATGATATTATCCGTTTCCGGTCTGCAAAAAAGACGAATCAGCAAGTCAATAGGTTCGTCACTTCCGTTGCCGATAAAAATATTTTCCGGTGATGTCTTTTTTACTTCTGAAAGTTTTTTCTTCAGCTCGGAATGGTGCGGATCCGGATAACGGTTGTAGGATTGTGTTACAGTTGACCCTATCGGATTTTCATTGGCATCTAAAAAAATCCCTTCCTTTCCTTTAAAATCATCTCTTGCAGATGAATACGGTGTAAGGTGTAACAGATGCGGTCGTATGAGTTGAAGTATGTCCACTTTTATTTTTTTAATCGTACGGTTACTGCATTTTTATGTGCATCCAATCCTTCTGCCGCTGCCATGGTTTCAACAGTTGCACCGATATGCCTCAAACCTTTTTCAGTGATTTCCTGAAAGGTAATTTTCTTCACAAAACTGTCGAGAGAAACACCGCTGTATGCTTTGGCATATCCTCCGGTAGGCAAAGTATGGTTAGTACCCGAAGCATAATCTCCCACTGATTCCGGTGACCAGTGTCCAAGAAAAACAGAGCCGGCATTTTTTATCTGCGAAGCAATCGCATCCGGTTTTTCGGTTGCAATAATTAAGTGTTCGGCGGCATATTCATTGACAAAATCAATAGCTGTACTTCTGTCTTTAAAAAAAACAAACAAACTTTTCTTCAAGCATTTTTTCGCAATATCTCTTCTGGACAATGCTTCTACCTGTATCTTTATTTCTTTCTCCACTTTAGAAACCAAACTTATGTCCGTTGTAACTAGTACTGCCTGACTGTCAATGCCATGCTCTGCCTGTGACAGTAAATCTGCAGCTACAAATTCAGGATTAGCTGAACCATCCGCCAACACCAACACTTCCGATGGTCCGGCAGGCATATCAATAGCCACTCCTTCTTTATTCACTAACATTTTAGCTGTTGTAACAAACTGGTTCCCCGGTCCAAAAATTTTGTGACACTTCGAAATAGATTTTGTCCCATAAGCCATAGCCGCAATAGCTTGTGCGCCACCCGTTTTAAAAATATTTTTTATCCCAATCAACTCTGCAACAAACAATATGGCAGGGTGAATCTTACCTTCTTTGTTTGCCGGTGTGCATACAACTATATTTTCGCATCCTGCAATTTTTGCGGGAATACCCAACATCAACAAAGTAGAAAACAACGGCGCTGTTCCTCCGGGAATGTATAAACCCACCGACTGAACCGGAACTGATTTTCTCCTGCACTTTACTCCGGGCATTGTTTCCAAAATCAATTCATCCTGTTTTTGTGCCGAATGAAATTTATAGATATTGTTGTAAGCAGTTTGGATTGCCTGCTTTAGTTCTTTATCCAACTGATTGGCTGCTGATGTGATTTCTCTCTCTGAAACTTTCAGCTTCTTGATTTCAGTTTTATCAAACTCTCTGTTAAACTGTAACAGCGCCGTATCTCCTTTTTTCTTTACAGCCGACAGTATCTTACTGACTTTCTTCTCTAATTCCTGAAAGTTGTAGTAAGGTCGCCTTGTCAGTTTCTCCCAATCCTTTCTGATAGGATTTTTATATAATTTCATTTTTGTTTATATCGCAGTCAACTTTTGTTAGTAAATACTGTTACACTAAAAACTAAAGTGTTACACAATCATCTTTTCAATCGGCACTACCAATATTCCCTGTGCGCCGGCATTTTTCAGTTTGTCAATGATATGCCAGAATTCATTTTCATTTACCACCGAGTGAATAGAACTCCACCCGCTTTCAGCAAGAGGTAAAACAGTAGGACTTTTTATTCCGGGAAGAATCTTAATGATTTTATTAATCGAGTCGTTTGGAGCATTCAACAGTATATACTTATTGTTTTTAGCTGCTTTTACCGAGCGAATCCTGAAAAGAAAATCATCGAGTATTTTATTTTTTACAGCAGACAGGTTTTTTCCTGCAATCAATACTGCCTGCGACTGTAACACCACTTCCGCTTCTTTCAGTCCGTTGGAAAGCAATGTGCTGCCCGAACTGACTAAATCGCAAATTGCATCTGCCAACCCGATTCCCGGCGCTATTTCTACCGAGCCGCTGATTTCATGAATGGTGGCTTCAATTTTATTTTTTTTCAGAAAGCGGGAGAGAATGTTCGGATAGGAAGAAGCAATTTTTCTATTCTTTAAATCTTTTATGGATTTATACTCAAAGCTCTTAGGCACAGCAATAGAAAGGCGACAGTTACCAAATCCTAATTTTTCTTTTACATCTACCTTTGTGTTCTTCTCCTGTAACACATTTTCGCCTACTATTCCAATATCTGCTACATGGTCTGTAACATAGCCGGGGATGTCATCATCACGAAGGAAAAGAAGTTCAACCGGATAATTCTGTGCGTGGGCAGTCAGCTTTCCTGCTCCATTACTGAATTCAATTCCACATTCTTTCACCAGCGACTGAGATTGCTCACTCAGACGACCGGATTTCTGTATCGCTATTCTTAAAATCTCTTCCATATAGGGTTGCGAAAATACGGTATAAGACGGGAAGTAAGAAGCAGGAAAGGAAGAGAGCAGAAAATTGTGTGAGTTAAATTATTTCAGATTTCCGGTAGTCTGAAAAAGGCGAAGCATCTCCGCACCTTTAACAACTGCTTCCTCATTACTCTGACAAAATTTTAACTAATGAATGTGTATTCCTTCTGTGACTAAATAAAGTTAAAACTCACTATTATTGCTTTGATTTCAAAGTATAATGGCGAAGAAAAAAATACATGACAAGAAAAGGAGTGTTACACCTGTTAAAGCAAAATCTGCCGGCAGCCGGAATAATTTTTACTTCTATCTTTTTGCCTGTGTAGCCATCACACTTATTTGCTACTTGCCTGCATTTAACAACGGGTGGACAAACTGGGATGATGAAGGGTATGTACTGGATAATGCCATGACGAAAAATCTTTCTCTTTCCACACTGTCACAGTTCTTCTCTACTTTTCAAATGGGAAATTATCACCCGCTGGCAATGCTTTCGCTGGCGCTGGATTACAAGTGGTTTGGCGCTGATGCCTCAGGATTTCATTTTCACAGTGTAGTGTTACATTTAATCAATGTGGTGCTGGTATTCTTTTTTGCTTGGATGCTGACGAAAAAAATATGGGCATCCGTCATTACTTCTTTATTCTTTGGAATTCATCCGGCACATATAGAATCAGTAAGCTGGATTGCCGAACGAAAAGATTTATTGTATGTACTCTACTATATGGCTTCGTTGATTGCTTACCTGAAATATTTGCAGAGCGAAAAAAAACTAATTTATCTTATTGCAGCAGTAGTGTTGTTTATTCTTTCTCTGCTTTCAAAAGGGCAAGCTGTAACACTTCCGGTCGTGCTTCTGTTAATTGATTATTATCTGAAGCGACCGTTCAATATAAAGTTAGCCATTGAGAAAGTTCCGTTTTTTATTCTTTCACTTGTGTTCGGAATTATAGCGGTGTATGCCCAGCAGAAAGCAGAGGCAATTAACGACATACCTTATTACTCATTCACCGACCGGTTGATTTTTTCCGGCGACTCTCTTTTTACTTATTTCTACAAGTCATTGCTTCCGTTTAAACTGTCTGCATTCTATCCCTATCCGAGAATCATTGACGGACATTACAATTGGGTAATACTGCTTTCACCTGTAATAGTGATAGTGTTACTCGGTGCCGTGATTTATTCTATGAAGTTTACACGACTAATCGGATTCGGATTTGCATTTTTTCTGGTGAATGTATTACTGCTTCTTCAATTGCTTCCGGTCGGCGGCGCTATGATGGCAGATCGTTACACTTATCTGGCTTATACCGGTTTGTTCTTTATAGTGGGAATGATTGTTCAGAATATGATGGATAATTCTGCTCCCCGTTTTTCTTCTTTTAAAACTCCTGTAACACTTCTTACGGTTGCTTGCACTGTGTTCTTCGGCTATAAAACCTATGCACGGAATCATATCTGGAAAAACAGCGAAACACTTTATCTGGATATGATTGATAACTACGATTATATTCCCGTAGCCAATAACAATCTTGGAAACTATTACAACAAGAAAGGACAAACCGATCTGGCGCTTCGTTATTTTTCGAAAGCGATTGCACTTCAATCGGATTACAAAGAAGCGCTTATAAACCGTTCGGACATTTACCGCCAGCAAGGAAAGATTGACTCTGCCATTGCTGACTGCAACCATGTGTTACAGTTTGAAAAGGATTTCCCCGGCGCTTACATGAACCGCGGAATTGCTTTCTGTATTGCAGGAAAGTTTGATTCCGCCATGACTGATTTTAATACCGTTCTGAAAATGGATTCCACTAATTCAAAAGCGTATGGTAATCGGGGCAATCTTTATGATATGTGGGGTAAATATGATTCTGCACTTGCCGATTATAATCATGCAGTAAAATTTGATCCGGGTTACAAAGATGTATATGGCAACCGCGGCAGAAGCTATCTGCACAAAGGAATGTTAGATGAAGCAATAAAAGATTTAACTACCGCCATTGAACTGAATCCTGACAACGCCGAGAATTATGCACTGCGCTCAGATGCTAACAATGCAAAAGAAAATTATCAGCAGGCACTTGATGATGCACTGTCGGCGAATAGTAAAGGCAAAAAAATTAATCCGGAATATATTAAAATGCTTCAACAGAAACTCGGTCAGTAAACTCTAATTTGTTACAGTCCAGTCTATCTTGAATGCTACATTATCCCATGGGTTAGGGAACATATAGGGACCATACCGGTAAAATGCGCCAAAGCCCAAACCAAAGCGGGCTACTCCCATAATTTTTTTAGTAAGAATATCTTCTATGATAATTCCTGATTCGATGTATCCCTTATTCAATGTTTTTATTGTAATGCCAGCATGCTGTTCAGGGTTATTCAGTGAGCCGATGGCAGCATTGGTAGCGAATAAAACTTTCGGTTGAAATTTTTTTGCCTTAAATAGTAGTGATCCGAAATCCTGCCGCAGGAAAACGGATGCATAGCGGTTCGACAAAAACTCATCCATACGCATGGTTTCAAAACTGTTGAAAGAGTAAACCCCGAAAATGCTATAGTTTCCTCTGCCCGTATAAAGTTCATTAAGAGGAAGTCGTGATGAAACATTTCCTGTTTGTGCCTGGAGGTAAGTTGTACCTAATCCTTTAATCAGAAAATTATAGCTTATTTTAAAATCCAGTTTCAGGTAATCATATTCTCCATCGAGAGCGTCGTTAAATCCCTTAGATACATTCAGCCACAGAATCGGGTAGCGTGAACTGATAAACCAGTTTTGATCCATAATCTGAACTACCTTTTCATTGTAACAGTAACGAAGCCCCAGTTCAGCGCCTGAGTAATTAAACCGGTTTTTTAAAACTACTTCATTATTCATTGTCGTAACAAATGAGTAGGGATACATTGCCTGCTTTATCCGCTCGAATCCCGAAAGTGCAAAGTGCAAATTTTTAATGGTGCGCCCGGAAAATGTAATTTTCTTCTCATCCACCATATCAAATTTGTTGATTAAATAATCTCTTGTTTCCATTCCCGAACCCCAATATCCTTCTTTATAGAATTTTACTGCTCCCGCTTCATTGTAGTCTTTCGAGTAAGAAAACTTTAACCGCACATTATTTTTCCGGTACAGCGATAGCGACAGATTGCCACCATATTTCCACACTTTGTCGCTGAAGCCATAACCAAAGAACCCTCCTATCGAAAAATATTTCGACATTCTATCGTTCGTTCTCGCTTCCAGTCCGAGCCGCACATCTTCATACTTGTTTAAAGCTATGAAACGCGACAGAGTGAAGTTGATAAACTTGTAAGGAAACTCGCCATTTATTAATGCCTCAATTGCTTTCAGTTTTGTATCAAGCATATATCTTTTCCCTAAACTGTCAATGAATTTATAGGTTTGTTGTTCTGAAAGCGAAAGAGTATCGTTACGATGTTTATCCCAGTAATCCTCTTTCTGTATGCCTGCCCGCGGATCAATTTCCTGCATAATACCATCGAATACTGAATTGGGGATGACGGGATTAATTTTAATGTTACTGATGTAACTGCGTCCGCTCATTGTCATCTTCAATCCGCTAAATAAAAAATCATTGTAATATAAATCGGTGTTTAACTGTACCGGAAACCAATGCCCGTCAACCTGTGAATACTGTTGCTGAATAGTAAAATACAAAAGTGTTCCAATCGAATCTGCCGGTGAGGCAATCACTTCTTCAATGGCATAACCGTTTGTATTGATGTAGAGTAATCCTTTCAGCGCATCAAATTTTCTTCCTTTCGCCGGCTTATATGAAACCACAAATACAGTATCGCTGCCGGCAAAAGTGGTGTCTTCAACATTGAAGAAATATTTATCGGTACTGCCCTTGCTTACAGGATTCATAAAATCTTTTTGCATCACAGAAATAAACTCATCATAAAAAGCAGTGGACTGCATCTGCGACATGAGCAAGGTAAACGACGGTTCCTGCAAGCCAGAAATCTTTATCGCCTGTACCGCTTCTTTGGTTCGTCCGGGAAACTTGTACTTCTTGTCCACCACTGTTTCCATGATAAACATTTTGTACTTCTTGAAAAATTCAAACTCCTTAATGGCAGCGGAATCTTTTTTCTTGAGCTTGTATTCATTGGTTGCATCTCCTGAAAAAGTAAACTTATCGTAAGAAGTGTAGGAATAGGAAGAAAGTTTCTGAGGATTGTTTTTATCTGCATTCTTCGTCACCTCTTTAATAATCCTGTTGGCGGGGTTTTCACCGGCAACTACTGTAACACCTTTAAGATTAAACTGTTTTTCAGAAAGCAGAATAGTAATTGAATTTATTTTCCCGGAAGCGTGAAGCTGCACAATTTTATCATTGTATCCGACATAGGTTAACAGTATAGTTCCTGTTTTCTCGGGAAGTACAACTGAAAATTTTCCGTCAATATCTGTTCTTGTACCCTGATATATATTGTTGTTGATTACGATGGTAACAAATGCCAGCGGTGACTCAGAAATGGAATCCAATACTTTTCCCTGCCATGTATATTGGGCAACAGCAACAAGATGAAGAAGAAAGAGGGGAATAAGAACTAATATTCGCTTCATGCAATATGCAATCTACTGAAATTGTATGTTGAAGTAATCAAAACTTATTCTTCCACATCATGGATTCAACCGGCTTCAGGGTTCTGCCGGTGTATTTGGCATTCTTCTTTTTGTCATAAGAGTTTTTTACTTCGCCTTCAACAGTAAAGTAAATCAGTTGTCCAATGGGCATACCTGCATACACACGCACCGGATGTGAAACGGAAATTTCCAGTGTCCATGTGTTACAGTAACCGACATCTCCTTTTCCTGCTGTGGCATGAATGTCAATACCCAATCTGCCTACAGATGATTTTCCTTCGAGAAACGGGACATGTGCATGGGTTTCAGTATATTCTTCTGTTACACCCAGATACAGCGTGCCCGGCTGTAACACAAATCCTTCTTTAGGAATGGTGAACTCAGTTATCTGATTATGCTTTTTGGCATCTAACACCGGATCGTTGTAAGTAGCAAGATATTTTCCCAGATGAACATCATAGCTGTTGGATCCCAAGCAATCGGGATGATAGGGTTCAATCAGGATATTCCCTTTTTCTATTTCTTCGAGAATAGCTTTATCAGATAAAATCATTTTGAGTCTGGAATTGGATTAGAATTGCGTGCAAATTAATTCTATAATTTTTAAAAATCAGATGTTGTACAACTACACATTTTGAACTACCACAGAAACGAACTTACATGCAGATATAAACCGCTTTCACCCATCCGGTTCCATGAATACTCAATACGAGTGCTGACATCATAGAACAGCAAAATGTCAATACCCGGACCATACCCGATAAGAAGTGAATTGTTCAGTGGGTTGTTTCGGAAATAATAATCATCATTCACATACGCCGCATTAACCTGCGCTTTCAGAAAGAATGTAAAAGGGAACTTATCCGTTTTCACAACTCCTTTTTTCCATGGATTAGGCATTCTCATTTTAAACAACTCGTATCTCAGATTCATTTTTGTCAGGGCAAATTGTTGTCCGTCAATTACATAATATTCGTATCCGCAGACATAATCGCTTCTGTATCCAAGCGCTTTCTGATTAAAGTAAGGTTGCTTCTCCGGCAATGAATATTTTACTTTGTTTTGAGATGCAAAATAAAATCCGTTGCCAAGAGGGACATATTTGTTGTATGTTACAGTCAATGCAGCGATATCTACATTATTATCAAAAAGACCTATACCCGATTTTGAAGCTGTCACTTCAAGGTAACTTCCTTTCAACGGATATGCACGAATATCAAGATAGTCGCGTGAAAGCGAATAGGTAATGGCGATAAATCTTTCTTCTTTTATTCCATTCAGAAAATAATCAGGGCTGGCTCGTGCAATTGTATCCGTTATGAATGCTTCATTATACGATAATGAAAAAACATTTTTGTAATGAAACCTTGGCTGATGAATCCAGTCTAATCCTACGCTCCAGTTTCTACGTACAAAATCATCTTCATTCTCATAAAATTTCTGTTTGTTGTTTGCTGTTTGTATTGCCAATATCTTACTCTGTCCGTAAGAACCGTAAAGCGACAATCCGTTTTTCTGTTTCTTATCGAAATAGGGAATATGGTAAAGTAAATTAAATTTCTGTGCAAAGCCGAGCAGAGCAGTAATGTGCAAATCTTCATTTCTTCCTCTCACATTTTGCTGAGCAAAGCGGATACCGTATTGAATGCGATTGATGTCGTGATTGTTTTCCACCCACCAATTATTAAAGTTTCTGTCATATATATCAAGAATAGGTAGCGGATAAGTGTACCATCGTTCAACAACTGTAACATAGATATCCAGATTTCTGCCTGCCCAATTTTTCAGGTTCAGGGTAACATCGTAAAACAATCCCGTATTGATAAGATGATTCCTGCTTACATCCAGCTCGCTCATTAACCGAGATAACTGAATAGAATCTCCGGCAGAAAAGGTCAGCAAACGAAGAACGGTCTGTTCCTTTGTCTTACGGTTTCCTTCAATTACAATATCATTAACATAAACTTTTACTCTATTAGTATCACTGTCGTTCGCAAAAAGCTGTAATGAAATAAGTAATAAGAAAAAAAGATATCCTGTTTTTTTCACTCCGCAAAAATGCAAGGTCTTTCAATAAACTTTCTTAAAGTTTTGAACTCTAAAAAAAAGAGTGTCACACATTCAGGTAAGTCATCAACTGATCAAAGCGGTTTTTCAGATCTTCAAAATATTCCGGCTCCTGATAAGTGTCTTTGATAATATAGTTGTGCCGCTGCAATGAAGAAATGATTGCCTGTAAATCGGGCTTATTTACTTTCAATGTAAGTTCCATTCTGGTGCTGTCCGGTATTGAGCCTGCAAAGGCAGAAAGTATTTTTGCTTCTTCCGCTTCTACTAATCTTGCTATTTCAGAAAGTGAATAATCTTTCACTTCCATTTCAAGAACTAATATTCCACCTGCTTCAAGAATATCCGTCTGTTGTGCAAAATAGTTGACCATGGTTTCAAGTGTAATACAGCCAATATAATTCTCATCTTTATCTATTACAGGAATAACTTTCATCTTCAATTCACTCGCCACTTTCACTACTTCAAAAATATGTTCATAGTCATGGATAAAGGGGCGAATCAATGCCAGTTTCATATTCCTGATTAGTTCTTCCGAATGAATCGGATTCAATATTTCTTCTTCTTTTACCAACCCCAGCAACTTACCATTTTCCACCAGTGGAAGCTGGCTCAGATGCGTTTCGTTCATCATCTGTAACACACTGAAGACTGTGTCGCCTAATTTTATCTGTGGTACTGATTGAGAAATTAATTCGGCAGCTTTCATGAATGCGATTATACAGATACCGGAAGTTTAGAGAGAAAACCCTGTAACAGTTTATTAAATTCTTCCGGCTTTTCCATCATCGGTGCGTGCCCGCATTGTTCCATCCAATGGATTTCCGAATTAGACAGCATCTTGTGAAATTCTTCTGCTACAAACGGGGGAGTGATTTTATCCTGTTTCCCCCAAATTAAGCATACCGGACATTTTATTTTATGCAAGTCGTTTGCAAGATTTTCTCTTATAGCAGATTTTGCCATAGAAATTACCCGAATTGCCTTTCCGCGATCGTTGCAAATGCCGAAAACTTCATCTACTAATTCTTTGGTCGCAACTTTCGGGTCGTAGAAAGTATATTCTGTTTTCTCTTTGATATATTCATAGTTGCCTCGCTTTGGGAATGTGCCACCCATTGCATTTTCAAACAATCCGCTGCTTCCGGTAAGCACCATTGCTTTCACTTTTTCCGGATGTGCAAGGCAATACAACTGTGCTATATGCCCTCCCAGTGAATTGCCGATAACAATTGCAGAAGAAATTTTTGTTGTTTCAACAAAACCATGAACATGGCGAACCAATCCATTCACAGTAGTTTCAAAAATATTCATCTCATAGAGCGGCAGAAGAGGGATAACCACTTTATATTTTCCTTTAAACTCATCTACTATCCATCGGAAATTACTGAGTGCGCCGAACAGTCCGTGTAACAACAATAAGACCTCTCCTTCACCTTCTTCGATGTACTTGTACTTCCCTTCTTCTTTTACCTGATAATCCATTAATTTCTCTATAAGGTTGCTAATGTAATTTTTTTATTTCATATCGCCGTTTTGCAATTTCAAAACTCTAATTGTTTAATATCTCAACTATACTTGTCCATTTGTTATTTCAGTATGTCAGGAAGACGAAAGCGATTATAGTAATGCTGAATGTCGCTCAACAAATTTTTGAATGTCGGCACCCATGCGCCCAATTCACTCATTACAAAGGGCGCAACAGGGGATGCATAATTATATAACTTGGATTGTGCTTTAGTTTCCGGTGAAATAACTCCCGCCTGATTTAATATCCAAAGCAGCGTACTAAACAACAGTAAGTAAGTTCCTGACTTCAGTAATGCGCCGAGTACTTTATTCACTGTTCCGAGTTGCGCCATGTCTATCATTTTCTCCAATACTTTCCCCATAAAAAAAACTATAAACCCAATAGCAGTCATGATAAGGACAAAGCTGATAACCGGGTTGTAGTTAGAATCAATATTCCAATTATCACGCATATACACCGCACCGACAGAAGCAAACTTCAGTGCACCAATTAAACCTATAAACCACGCAAGCACCGTGAAGATAACAATGATTAAACCTTTTTGATAACCACGATAAAAACCGAAACCAACAATTATTACGCAGAGAATATCAATCAGCATAAATGTATAATTAAATTACGGTGCTATTTACATTAATTGACCCAAAAGTTTTTTATCATTGACAATAAAAATCATAACATCCTCCGTTGATATCTTAATTATCATTCGGAACTCATAGGATTATTTGTACAATAAAGGGGGGAACAGTCGGCAATATATTTATCCAAGAAGTTCTTTCACCATTGCAGAAACCGTTTTCCCATCTGCTTTGCCGGCAAATGCTTTCGTAGCAGCGCCCATCACCTTTCCCATGTCCTGCGGAGTTTTTGCTCCTACTTGTTCTATAATTTTTTTTACTTCCGCACGCAGCTCATCTGCGCTCATTTGCTTAGGAAGATATTTTTCAATTACTGCAATCTCTTCCTCTTCTTTTTTGGCAAGGTCTGCACGGTTTTCTTTTTGAAAAATTTCCAAAGAATCTTTACGCTGTTTCATTAATTTCTGTAACAGTTTCATTTCCTGCTCTTCTGTTAATGTGTCGCTTGTTGCTCCTTTTTCTGTTTTCGCTAACAGTATGGCTGCTTTAATTGCGCGAACGCCACGAAGAGCGCCTTCATCTTTATTCAGCATGGCTTGCTTCATGTCAGCCATAATCTTTGCTTCGAGACTCATAGTTCAATTTTTTTTGCAAATGTAAAAAGTAGATATTGGAAAGAAGTGTGTGTTTTACTTGACTTCCTCATAATCAATGTACTCACCTTCTTGTTTGTCTTCTGAATTTTTTTTACCGGAAGATTTAACATGAATAGATCCCTCGGGATTCTCATGGTAGGTCGGTTGCTGCCGGTTGGGTCTTACAACTTTAAAGGTAAACAGAGAAGGAAAGATAAAACGTATCGCCAGTACGATAAGAATTAAATCAACAATCGGAGATTCAAGAATACGGGCTATCATATTGATTAACTGACGACAAAGATACCGGAATATTTTATGACGATGGAATTTACCTGCTCAAATACATACTCTTCTCCTTGTACAATGTGCGGAAGAATGGGTCGTACAAATATTTGATGTCTTTGATTTATCCATTAATAATCTTTAACGAGCGTCTCTAATGGAATATGAAGATGCGAATGGAGGCGGCGAACCATTGTAAGATTAAGCTTGCGGTTCTTTCTGAAAATATCGGATACACGGCTTTTATGTCCGAGAATTGCTGCCAAATCCTTTGTGGTTAGTCCCTGTTGTTCCATCCTGTACTTTATGGCTTCAATCGGACTGGGGGCATTGATTACATAATGTCTGTCTTCATAATCTTTTATTAAAAGACTGAGTACATCTGCCTCATCGCCTTTGTTTGTACCTTCTTTTGCCTGAAAAATTTCTTCAAATCTTTCTAATGCTTCTCTGTATTCTTTTTGAGTTTTAATTTTTTTTAGTGTCATGATTTAGTATGATTTACCTATGGTTCAACTTTTAGATTTAAACTGATTTATGATCGTCGCATCAATCTTGTCGTATTCAGCATGAGTGCCGATGAATTTGATAAACACCCATCCTTTCCGATAGTTAATTTCAACAATTAACCGGTAATCGTTCTTGTTGATATTAAATATTGCTCTTTGATTCTTAACTATTCTTGCTGTATTAAAATCTTCCGTAACATCTTTTGGTTTCTTCCAATGCTTTGATGTAACATCGTTGTACCATTTTTCCAAAGTGTTCTTACAATCAGCATGTTTTGTGTAAAATGCAATCAGAGAACTTCGGTTATAGATATTCACTCTTTAATTTTATACAGCAAAAATATAAAAGAGTTACCAATTTGGTTACTAAGTCTTACCGGCTCAGATACATACTCTTCTATTTACACAAGGTGCGGAAGAACGGATTGTACAATCCGTTAGGGATAAAATATTCTCTATATCTGACGAATCTAAAAACCCAACTCTAAAATTCAAATCATTAAGAAATGCAATAATTTAATCTAAGAACTCTTTCCAATCTTTTTCTACCAGAAACTTTTCAAATCCTCTGAAATAATATAGGAATTTTCCTTTATTACAGATTGACCATCTATCATTCTTTTTCTGAATTGAGTAATCAAATTCCACAGGATCATTATCCATAATAGTCTTAATTGAATTATTACCTGAATTGAAGTTTATAGAGTTGTCTTTTTCGATGCTTTCATCCAAATCAATGTTGATGAACTGTAAATTAGAATTTACTTTTAATGAAGTCCTCAAAACTGAATTGAGATGAAAGTCAGAGAATGAGTACCCAATTACAATTAGTGTATCAGTACTCAGACAATCTCGGTAAAACACATTTCCAAAAGAACGCAACGGTTCAATTAAGGTCTTATTTACCTTTTCTGAACCCGCTATGATATTTGATATAAGTAATGGTTTATTATTGGATGCGTTATTTACCTCATTAACCGATGACTGAAAGGGATTATCGTACCAAAACAAGAGTGGATTATCATAATAATTTCTTCTTTCAACTAAACTACGATTAATCAGATCTTCTTCAGAAGCAAAATTAATTGAGCCATGAAGGTTATAGAATGAATGGCATTGAATATCGTTAATAATTTTTGGAATATCCGGATAGAAGGGTGTATGAATAATTGCAGTTTCAAGCAGCTTTAGTTATGAAGCTAATGACTTG